>NZ_CDWWEW010000007.1:0-24228 GCF_977966315.1 Frankia sp. CeRuru1 | reverse complement strand
GCGTGGCACGCGGGCGGCCCGGGCCGCCGCCGACGTGATCGGGACGGACGACCAGCTGGACACGATCATCGACGTGCTCGTCGAGGGCCGTTCGATGTGGGCCTCGGTCCGCCAGGCCCTGGGCATCTTCGTGGGCGGGAACCTCGGCGAGATCGCGTTCACCCTCCTCGGCTCCATGGCCACCGGGCGATCGCCACTGTCCGCGCGGCAACTGCTGCTCGTCAATCTGCTCACCGATCTCGCCCCGGCCCTGGCCGTCGCGCTGCGCGAGCCGGATCCGGAGGTGACCGGACAGCTCCTCGGCGAGGGCCCCGAGCGCTCCCTCGGTACCGCCCTGAACCGGGAGATCGCGGTGCGGACGGTCGCCACGACCCTCGCCGCCGCAGGTGCCTGGATCACCGCCCGCCTCACCGGGCGCCGACGGCACGCGAACACGGTCGGCCTCGCCGCGCTCGTCGGCTCGCAACTGGGCCAGACGCTGCTCGTCGGCGGCCGCAGCCGGACGGTCCTGCTGAGCATCGTCGCCTCGGCGGTCGTCCTGGCCGCCATCGTGCAGATGCCAGGCGTCAGCCAGTTCTTCGGTTGCACCCCGCTCGGTCCGGTGGGCTGGTCGATCGCGATCGGCGCGTCGTTGGCGGGGACGTTGCTCTCCTTCTTCCTCCAGGCCCCCTCCAGGCTCCAGTCCTCCAGGCCCCAGTCCGCCACCTAGCATTGCCTCTGCCGTCGTGGATAACCCGCCTACGTGGCAACAGCCGTGGCACGCTAGTTGGAAATCCGTTGGCGGCTCCACGAAAATATTCTTAACGCGCCGAGAAGACGTTGGCCGACCTTACGCACGACCCGCAGACGCCCCCGGAGACGCCCCCGCATATCAGGACACCTTTGGGTACGTGCGAGGTGAGTTGCGAGGTGAATAGGGTAGGTGCCTGCACAGAAGCAGTCATGATATCCTGATTGAGGAGTCTGATATCGAACCTGTGAGGTGGCGCCGGTGGCCGACATCCTCGTACGTGACGTACCCGATGCGGTTCTCGCCGAGCTCGACGCTGCCGCCGCCCGAGCCGGAATCTCGCGTGTCGAGTATCTGCGCCGCACGCTTGCCGCCGAAGCCGAGCGGGCATCACGCGCCACACGTCCCCCTCTTGCTCTTGGGCGGGAGAACTGGGCGCAGCTCCACGACCTGATCTCGGACCTCGCCGACGAAGACGTGATGCGCGGTGCCTGGTCGTGACCGACAGCTGGCTCATCGACAAGTCGGCGCTGGTCCGCATACCAACCCATCTCGACGAACCCGTCTGGTCACAGCGAGTCGATCAAGGTCTGGTACACATATGCGCGGTCACGCTGCTCGACGTGGGCTACTCGGCCCGCAACGGCCCTGAGCACGCCCGGCTCCTCGGCACCCTGCCGCTCGCACGCATGGTCATCCAGTGGGACATACCGGCAGCCGTGGCCCGGCGCGCCTACGAGGTCCAAGGCCTGCTGGCCGCAGCCGGCCATCATCGGGCCCCGGGCGTCCCCGATCTGCTGATCGCAGCGACAGCGGAAGCCGCCGGGCTCACGCTCCTGCACCACGACAAGGACTTCGAACTGATCGCAGACCTGACCAGGCAACCGTTGTGCCGATTGTCCTGATCCTCCAGACCCCACGCCGATGACACCCCACGAGTTGGACGGCGGATGGCTCGTGCTCAACCGGCCGCGCGTCCGCGTCCGCGGTATCCCGGGCATCATGATTCATCGAGGCGGCCGGAGCCTGCGCCGCGGGCGAAGGCGCGGTTGACGGTTCCACTTCGGGCCGCCAGGCGGTCATCGACTTTGGCTGCTCGGCGTCGGGATGTCCCCGCCCCGCTCCGGCGTCACCGGGGTCCCCGAGTTCGCTGCTGTCGGTCTCAGTGGACACCGCTGAGCTCCTCGATGTGCTCGCGCAGGTCACCGACGGTGGCGAAACTCGCGAGCCGTTCGTCGGCGATCTGGATCGAGAACTCGCGTTCGACAGCATAGATGAGGTTGATGTGCGCGAGCGAGTCCCATCCGGGTATGTCGGCGGCGGTCGTGGCGTCGGTGATGACGAGGTCGTCGTCACCGAAGATCTCCCGGAAGATCTGCTGCAGCCGCTCCTGCGTCATTACCTGGGCACCGCGGTCAGCTCGGCGATCAGTGCGTGCTCCCGCAGAGCCGCGGCGCCTTCGCCAGCGCCGGCATCCCCTCTGTTGATCATTTCTGCGGCCCCTCCCGATGTGATTCGTCATGGCACCCCGTGTCCACCAGGTCAAACTCTACCGTTACGTAAGAGTTGGTTCGTCGGGGATGGCGTCCCGGCGGGGATTGGAGAGCTGACGCGCCCCCGGGTGCCAACGCATACTCGACCGTTACGTAATGGTACTGTCGCAGCTGTGCGGGATGTGGCTGCTTCGCCGCGGATGACCGCGATCGACTCGCATCGACGCGTGTTCGCGCTGACGGACGGGGCCCGTCCAGGGATCCCGGCGGCCACCTGTTCGCGTTCGTCCGGGTTAGCGACCTGCGCCACTCTGCCGAGGAGCGTCCAGCAGTGACGGCAAAGCAGAACCTGGCTATCGCCTGTGCCGACCATCTGCCAGGCGGAAGTCCATGTGCCCACCTGCTCCAGCTCGCCGGCCGCGGCGCACTGGTCACCGGTGCCTCCAGCGGGATCGGACGCGCCGTCGCCCTTCGGTTGGCGCGGGCCGGCGCACTTGTCATCGCGACCGGTCGCGATCAGGAGGTGCTGGCGAGGATGGTCAAGGAAGCCGACGAGGTCGGTCTGACCATCCACCACCAGGCTGCGGACATCACCGATCCCGCGGACCGCGGCTGTCTGGTCGACATGGTCCGTGATCAGCCCACGGACCTGAAGATCCTGGTGCACTCGGCAGGGGCCTACCACCGCGGCGCGATCATCGACGCCCCGCTGGCCGACTTCGACGAACAGCTGGACGTCAATGTGCGCGCACCCTATGTGCTCACCCAGATGCTGATCCCGGACCTCATCCGGACCGGTGGCGACGTAGTGTTCATCAACTCCACCCAGGGCCTGTCCGCCGGCGCCGGCGTCGGCCAGTACGCCGCGGCCAAGCACGCCCTGCGGGCGATCGCCGACAGCCTGCGGGCGGAGGTCTCGGCTGCCGGGGTGCGGGTGTGCACGGTCTTCCCGGGCCGCACCGCGACCCCCATGCAGCAAAAAATCTTCCAGGCCGAGGGGCGGGCGTGGAATGCCGACCTGCTCATCGCGCCCGACGACATCGCCGACGCCGTGACCGGGGCAGTGGCACTTCCCGACCGCGCGAGTATCACCGAGATCGTGATACGCCCCACCCATGGACCCGGACCAAGGGACTCGTTCGTAGCTCGTCCGCAGACGAGCTAGACCTCACAACGCTGTGCGGCGACTGCCGGCCAGGTCCCAGATCCGGCCGATAGCCGGCTGCCAACGCCACGATGTTTACCCGATCGGGGCTCGATAGACAATTCAACACCTACGTTAGTGTTTGTTTCTCCGAGGTGTCGCCGCGGCCTTGCCTGGGACGGCACGCATGGCTGACGATCAAGGGGGCGCGTTGACCCGGAGGACCTCGCCGGAATCTGCCCAGCAGGAGATCTTCCGTCCCTCGCGGCAGCTCCCACCGTCTCAGGCCGGGCTGGAGCTGCCCACGTTGACCGGCCTGCGGGGAGTCGCCGCCACTCTGGTGTTCCTCCGCCACATCCACGCAGACGTCCAAGGGACTCTGCCTGTGGTCGCGGTGCTAGGCAACATCGGATACGTGGGCGTCACGTTCTTCTTCGTGCTGTCGGGGTTCGTCCTCACCTGGGCGGCCAGGCCGATCACCGTGGGGCAATTCTATTGGCGCCGGTTCGCCCGGGTCTATCCTCTGTACTTCGCCGCCATCTGGATCTGGCTCGCGATCGCGTGGCCGCTGGAGACGCTCGGGGACTTCGGCTCGAAGCCCCTCTCCATCCTGCCGAGTCTGCTCCTCGTCCAGGCCTGGGTCCCGACCCAGTCGATCTATTTCGGCTGGGGTGGTGCCGTGCTGTGGTCGTTGTCCTGCGAGGCGTTCTTCTACCTGGTCTTCCCATACGTGTACCGCAGGTTCGCGACCCGCACCAACCCCGAACGCATCCGCACCGCGCTCCTGTTCGTTCTCCCTGCCGCGGCCGTGTCATGTGTGGCTAGCGCCGCGGGCTCTCGATTCGATCTTGCCGCCTACGCGAACCCGGCGGTGCGGCTCGGCGAGTTCGTCCTTGGCGTGGCCCTTGGGTTACTGGCTCGTGAGGGTGCCCGCGCAACGCCGTGGCAGCGTCGGATGCTTACTACCTTCTCCTGCGCCTGGTTGGTTGTCTCGATACTCCTGGGCTACCGCTACGGCCATCTACAGGGATTCATCGACACGCTCACACTGCCGGCGTTTGCCATCATCATCTTCCTGGCCGGCACCCGTGAGGCGGACGGCCGCCGGATTCCGGTGTTCAGCTCCCGCCCACTCGTCTATTTCGGCGAGATCTCCTACGCCTTCTATCTCGTTCACCCCGCCGCACTCACGATCAGCAGGGAACTCGGCTGGGTCGACGCCACCACCGCGGCCGGGACGGCGCTCGCCATCCTCGCCGACTTCGCCCTGTCCTTCGCCCTCGCCGCGGTCCTGCATCACACGGTGGAAGGCCCGGCCCGCCGATGGCTGATGGGGGTACTCCGGTCACGATCGTCCCCCCGTCATGCCTACCGGAGCCTGCTGCCCGATGTGCCACCGCGGATCCCACAGGAGTCTGCGAGCGCGGTGCCAGCGGCCCGGGACCTGGCGTGACTGCGGTCATGGCCATGGATAGCCCGGCGGGGCCGGAGCTCAGGGCCTGACACGAAAATGTCGAGGATCTCGCGCCCACGCCCCACGTCCTGAGCCAGATCGAGCGCGACGAACAGCGGATGCGCAAGCGGCCATCGCCACCGCTCGGGCAGGAGATCGACGCGACGGGCGCAGACGGCCGCCACCGGTGCGACCCGCACCGCGGCACGCGCCTGGGCCGGCGCCGGAGCGGCGCCGAGAAGCGTAGCCGCGCGCCGGAGCACCGCCTGATCGGGAACGAAGAAGTCAGGCACCTGGTCGGCGCGGACAGCGACCGGGGCACCGTACGCCGCGGCGGCGGTCGTGTCCGTCAACGCCCACCCGGTCTCGTTTTCCACGTCACGCAGGCCGAGACTCAGCGATCTGGTGACGCCGCTGGTGTCACCGGGATCGGGGAGTCTGGCGAGATAGGCGCGCGGCGTTGGCCAGCGCTCGGCCACCTGTCAGAACAGCCGCGAGTCCGTGACGACGTTCGCGGCGTCGACAAGACCGTCGTGCCGCAGCGCCGCCAGCACCTCCGACACCGTGCTGGCGGACCGGCCGAGCCGGCGCGCCAGCTCCCGGACGGCGGTGCCCGCTTGCGGCTCCATGAGCAAAGCGGTCGCGACCTCGAGCCCGGCCGTGCCGCTCAAGGCCCGTGTCCGCGCACCGCGTCCGGTGACCGGGCTGACCTCGGCGTCGATCACAAGGTTGCTCGAACGAAGCGCGATCCGGCCGCGCAGGTCGTAGTAGCCGGCCCGATGCTCGGTCAGCAGCTTCCGGGCCGCCCCGGTCACCCGGTCCGCGACGACCAGGAGAAGGAAGCCGCCCGATCCACCGGGTGGACGGCTGGCCGCGAGCAGCTGCGCGGCGACGCCCTCGGACACCAGCGACCGGCGCTTGAGCTCGATGGGAACCGCGACACCATCCGGGTCGAGCACGAGATCGACCCCGCGATCGGGCCCGGAGGCGGGCGGTCGGGCCTCGACTCCGAGCTGGCAGAAGGCGTCGACCACGAGGGCCTCGGTGTCCACGCGGACCAGCGTTCACGCTGTTCGCTGTTCGGTCAATACCGAACAGCGAACAAGGCGCAGCGAGCAACAGCCCGCGAGATCGGGCGGGACAAGGACCGCGGACAAGGTGAGAAGGGTCGAACCGGGTCGGGTCGAGCGAAGCTCGACATCGGGGGTTCGGGGGGTTGCCCCCGGCAGACATCGCGGCAAACGCCGAAGCTGACGGAAGGTCAGCGAGCATGGCAAGCCAGCCCGCAGCGTAGCCGGGGCTCGAACCCATCCGCTCCGTCGGGTCAGGTCGGCGCCATCAGCGGCCCCGGGGCCGGTAGCGACCTCGGCGCCGCCAGCGACCGCAGCATCCGTCGGTCGGTCTTCAGGCTGCTGGTGAGCGGCAGTGCCTCGACGATGTGCACCTCACGCGGGTACCGGATGGGACCCAGCCGGGCGCGGCCCCAGCGCACCAGCTCCTCCGGGGAGACGGTGCCACCCGGGACGAGTTCCACGAACGCGACCACCTCCTCCCCGCGCCGGGAGTCCGGTCGGCCCACGACGCCGCACGAGGCGACCTCGGGATGGGCGAGCAGGCCGTCCTCGACGTCGCGCGGATAGATGTTGACACCACCCCGGATGATCAGATCCTTGATCCGGTCAACCACGTACAGGTAGCCGTCGGGGTCCAGCCGGCCGATGTCCCCGGTGTGCAGCCAACCGCCCCGCAGCGCCCCCGCGGTGGCCTCCGGGGCCTGCCAGTACCCCGTCATCACCATCGGGCCCCGCACGCAGATCTCCCCGTCCTGGCCCCGACCGGCATCGCAACCGTCGGGGAGCTCGATGCGCACCTCGACCCCGGGGGCGGGCACGCCCACGCTGCCGAGCCGTGTTCCGCCCACCGGCGAGGTGGTGATGATCGCGGATGACTCGGTACAGCCGTATCCCTCCACCAGCTCGGCGCCGGGCAGCCGCCGGCGCCATTCGAGGGCGGTCTCCCGGGGCAGCGGCGCGCCACCGCTCGTCACCCGCCGCAGGGTCGACAGATCGTAGTCGTGCAGGGGCTGCGCGAGCAGCTGCGCCACCATGGACGGCACCAACGCACTGATGTTCACCTGGTGCTCGACCACGAGGTCGAGCCAGCTCCGCGGCTCGAACCAGCGCATGAGAACCATCGGTCCGGGGTTCACCATGTGCAGGGTCATGACGCTGATCGTCAGCCCGTAGACGTGGGACAGCGGCAGCGGCAGCAGGCCGGCCAACTTCTCGTCCGGGGTGGCCGACATCGCTGCCCAGCCACCCGCGGACAGCCCGTCGTGCGAGAGGACCACCCCCTTCGCCCGCCCGGTCGTGCCGCCGGTGTAGAGCAGCGCGGCCATGTCGGAAGGATCCACCTCCACAACCGGACTCTCCTCGCCGGCCTCGAGATCGGCGAAGCGCAGTACCGGGGTGGTGAGCCCGACCCGGAGTGTGCCGGCCTGGAGCATGGATCGTGGCGGGGACGGGGACTGCGGCGGAGGCGGGGAGACGCCGGGTCGGTCCCCGTCCGCCAGTATCAGGGCGCGCACCGCCGAGCCGCCGTCGCCGACCGCCGCGCGGACCCGGTCCAGGAACTCGGGTGTGGTGACCACGAACCGGGCTCCGCTGTCGACGAGGACGTGGCGCAGCTCGTGCTCGGTCAGCAGGAACAGCACCGGGGTCACGACCCCACCGGCCCGCCACACCGCCTGGTAGGTGACACCCACCTCGGGACAGTTGGCCATGCACACGGCCACCCGGTCGCCCCGGCGCAGACCCGCCGCCCGCAGGCCGCCCGACAACCGGCGGGCCCGCGCCAGCAACTCCCCCGACGTCTGGTCGCGTCCCTCGAAGCGAAGCTCCGCCGTGCCGCCGGTCCGTTCCTGCGCCAGCTCGGCGAGCCGACCGAGGCTGATCCCGGCCGGACGAGATCCGGTTGCGGTCATCATACGATCCGCCTTCCGTAGCCGTGTCTTCCTGTGTGCCCCTGTGCCTGTGCGCCCCGTGCCTGTGCGCCCCGTGCCTGTGCGCCCCGTGCCCTCGTGATGGTGCACCGCGACACGCTCGTAGACCAGCAGGTACCGGCAGGACGTCACCCCGCAGCGTCACGACGGACGCCCGAACCACCGTCGGATGCCATGCTCGGCATACCTGCGGGAGACGGGACCGGTCCATCCCGCCCGGACGGAGGTCGGACGACGCATCGCCCTGTGAACGGCCATCACCCGCCCCCCGCGTGGTGAAGCCGGGAAGGCTCGGTTCACGATGGTGGCCGGTCCCGACTCCGGACCGGCCCCGGACCGCGGCCATCGGTCCCGGCAGACGGAGGTGCCCATGGGCTCGCCCGTTGGTAAGTCCTCGGCTTGGCGCAACTGGGCGGGCAATGAGACCGTCCGGTCGGTGCGCCTCGCCCGCCCCCGCGACGCGGAGGAGATCTCCGCCCTGGTCGGTACCGCCATCCGGGACGGTCATCAGATCCGGGCGATCGGATCGTCCCATTCCATGAGCGCCATCGGCCGCCCGGGCCCGGGCTCCGTCCAGGTCTGCCTGGACAGGTGCGCCGACCTCGTTGCCCTGGACGGCGGCAGCGGCCTGGTGACGGTGCGCGGTGGGATGACCATGCGCCGGCTGAACCGGCTGCTCGCGGAGGCCGGGCTCGCCCTGACCAACCAGGGCGACGTCGACGAGGTGACCATCGCGGGTGCCATCTCAACCGGCACCCACGGCACCGGGGCCCGCTTCGGCGGCCTGTGCACCCAGGTCCGGGCGCTCGAGGTGGTGCTCGGCGACGGCAGCGTGGTCACCTGTTCACGCGGCGAACGTCCCGAGTTGTTCGCCGCCGCCCGGCTGGGCCTGGGTGCCGTCGGCGTCGTCACGTCGGTCACCCTGCAGGCGGTGCCGCTGTTCGCCCTGCAGGTCCAGGAGGGCCCGATGCGCCTGGACAAGGTCCTCGACTCCTACGACGAGCTCGTCGACCAGACCGACTACCTTCGCTTCTCGTGGTTTCCGCACACCACGACGGCCCTGGTCAGACGCGGTCAGCGGCGTCCGCTCGACGACGGCCTGGCGCCGCTGCCCCGGCTGCGCTGCTGGGTCGACGACGAACTGGTGTCGAACACCCTCTTTGGCGCGCTGATGACGACGGGCCGGCGGATGCCCGCGGCGGTGCGGCCCATCGCGCACGTCAGCGCGCGGGCGTCGGGCAGCCGCACGTTCCGCGACCTGTCCTACCGGGTGTTCACCTCCCACCGCCGGGTCCGGTTCAAAGAGATGGAGTACGCCCTCCCCCGTGCCGATCTCGCCGCGACGCTGCGTGAGCTGGTCTACGCCATGGGGAGCGCGGACGTGCGCGCCGTCTTCCCGGTGGAGGTCCGATGCGCCGCCGCGGACGAGATCCCGATGTCGACGGCGTACGGCCGCGACACCGCCTACATCGCCGTGCACATGGATCACCGCGGTGCGCACGGCGATTACTTCGACCTCACCGAGAAAATCATGTTGTCGGTCGGCGGCCGGCCGCACTGGGGCAAACTGCATTCGCTGGACGCGGCGACGCTGCGTGGGCTCTATCCCCGTTTCGACGACTTCCTGGCCGTGCGCGACGCCGCCGACCCGACCGGGGTGTTCGCGAACGCGTACCTCGACCGCGTCCTCGGCTCACCGGCCGGCGCCCCCAACGCTCGGTGACCTGACCACGGCACGCCACGGCAGTTTCTCGCCGATGTGACGACGGGCGGAGCAGCGGTCGCGGGCGGTTCAGCCCGCGGTGGTCCGGCCGCCGACGTCCTCGCCGAGGTAGGCCTGCCGGACCCGGTCGTCGGCCAGCAGGCTCGCGGCGGTGCCCGCCAGCACGACCTCGCCGGTCTCCAGCACGTAGCCACGGCCCGCGATCCGCAGCGCCGAGGCCGCGTTCTGCTCGACCAGCAGCACCGCGACCCCCTCCCGGTTGATCTCCGCGATCACCTCGAAGATGGTCTGAACGATCATCGGGGCCAGCCCCATCGACGGCTCGTCGAGGAGCATCAGCCGGGGACGGCTCATCAGCGCGCGTCCGATCGCGAGCATCTGCTGCTCGCCGCCGGACAACGTGCCTCCCGGCTGCGCGACCCGCTCGGCCAGCCGGGGGAAGAGCGCGAACACCCGGTCGAGGTCGGTCCGCACGTGCCGGCGATCGTGGTAGGCGCCCATCAGGAGGTTCTCGCGGACACTCATGCTCGGGAAGATCCGCCGGCCCTCGGGCACGTGGCTCACCCCCCGGCCGACGAGTTCGTGCGCCGGAATCGACGACAACGGGCGACCGTCCAGCCACGCCTGTCCCGCCCGAGGCCGCAGCAGTCCGGAGATCGTCCGCAGCGTGGTCGTCTTGCCGGCGCCGTTGGCCCCGAGCAGGGTGACGATCTCGCCCTCAGCCACCTCCAGGCTGACGCCGCGCAGGGCGGTGACGGCGCCGTAGGCGACCTCGACACCGGCCAGAGTCAGCAGCATCAGCGCAGTTCCTTCCACCCGGCAGGGCCGGCCGGGCTGGGATCCGCCGTATCGGGATCCGCCGTATCGGGATCCGCCGCGCCGGCGTCGGCCAGGCCCAGGTACGCCTCGATGACCGCCGGGTCCCGCTGGACCTCCGCCGGCGTGCCGGACGCGATGATCCGGCCGAAGTTGAGCACCACCACCGAGGTCGCCACCGACATGACCAGCCGCATGTCATGCTCGATGAGCAGGACCGACACCCCGGTGCCCGCGATCCGGATGATCAGCTCCGCCAGGTCGCGCTTCTCCGCCGGGTTCGTGCCGGCCGCGGGCTCGTCGAGCAGCAGCAGGCGCGGCTCGGTACCGAGCGCCCGGGCGATCTCCAGCCGGCGTTGCTCGCCGTAGGGCAGCGACGCGGCGAGCTCGTGCGCCCGGTGCGGCAGGCCCACGAGCTCGAGCAGCTCCAGCGCGTGCCGCACGCCGTCGCGCTCGGCCCGCCGGGCGCCCGGCAGTCCCAGCACCGCGGCCAGCGGCCCGTACCGCTGCCGCACCTCGGTCCCGATCTGGACGTTCTCCAGCGCCGACAGAGCGGGGAAGAGCCGGATGTTCTGGAAGGTCCGGGCGACACCGAGCCGGGTGATGGCGTGCGGGCGGCGCCCCACCAACTCGGCCGGCCAGCCGGGCCGGGGCCAGAAGGTGACCGATCCCTGCTGCGGGCGGTATGCCCCGGTGAGGCAGTTGAACAGCGAGGTCTTGCCGGCCCCGTTCGGTCCGATCACCGCCAGGATCTCGCCTCGGCGCTGGCGCAGTGAGACGCCGTCGAGGCTGGTCACACCCCCGAACCGCAGCGCCAGGCCGCGGGCCTCCACCACCAGGTCCTCCGGGCCCCCGCCGCGCCCGGCGTCCCCGCGGCCCTGGCTGTCCCCGCGCTGCCGGCCCCGGGAGCGCCGGTGTCCCGGCGGCGAGAGGCGGTGCGCTCCGCCCCTGGTCACGGCTTGCCTCCCGTGGGCGCGGCGCCCAGGGAGTCCGCCGCGCCGATGCCGGCCTCCGCGAGCTGGATCTCCCGACGCCGTCGGCGCGACGGCACGAGTCCCTGCGGACGGAAGATCATCATGATCACGATGACGGCCCCGAAGTAGATGTACCGGTCCGCGGGCGGGACCTTGTCGCGCAGGTAGAAGGCGATGCCCTGGAGGACGACGGCACCGACCACCACCCCGAGCCGGGAACCCATCCCGCCGAAGATGACGACGGCGACGACGAAGAACGACGCCTGCAGGCTGAAGCTCTGCGGGTTGAAGAACTGTTTGGAGGCGAAGAGCACGCCGGCGAAGCCCGACACCGAGGCGCCGATAGCGAAGGCGAGCAGCTTCATCCGCAGGGTCGCGACCCCGGTCGCCTCGGCGGCGATCTCGTCCTCGCGGATCGCCGCCCAGGCCCGGCCGATCCTGGACCGTTCCAGCCGACCGAAGGCGATCATGACTCCGACGATGATGACCAGGAGCAGGTAATAATACGGTAGCGGGTCAATGCCCCACTCGTAGTCGAGGCCGAGCAGGTTGATCGACAGGTGCGGAACGCCGAAGGCCCCCCGGGCACCGTTCGTGATGTTGTCGGCGTTGTTCGCGATCAGATGGATGATCTCACCGAAACCGAGCGTGACGATCGCCAGGTAGTCACCCCGCAGCCGCAGCGTCGGCGCGCCCAGGACGACGCCGGCGAGCGCGGCGAGGACCAGCGCAATCGGGAAGACGAAGAACGGGTTGAGCACGAAAGGCGCGTGCCACGGCATCGCGGTCTGTGAGGTGAAGTAGGCCGTCGTGTAGGCACCAATGGCGAAGAAGGCGATGTAGCCGAGGTCGAGCAGGCCGGCGTAGCCGACCACGACGTTCAGGCCCAGTGCGAGCAGCGCGTAGATGCCGATGTCGTTGACCATCGACTGCTGCGCGGCGGTCGAGACGACCAGCGGGGCAATGATCGCGACCGCCAGAAGCGTCAGGTTCAGCGCGATCGGGCCGCCCCGGGTGGCGTAGGCCGCACTCACCGGCCCCCGGAGGCCGGCCGCCAGCCGGCCCGCCGCGCCCCGCAGTTCGACGCCGAGCGCCAGGACGATCCACAACGCGACGGCGAGCCCCAGGTAGGGCAGGATCCGCGCGTCCAGCACCGAATCCTGAAATGCCTTCAGCGGTTTGTCGGAGCCCCCGGCCGGACCGGTCACCACCGCGGCGAGCACACCCACCAGCAGCAGTACCCCGAGCTGGCGCAGCCGGGCCGGGGAGAACAGCACGGCCGGACGCAGCAATGCGCCCGCCGGGCCGCCACCAGGCTCGCCACCCGCCCCGGCGGGCGGGAGCGGCGCCCCGGCGGTCGGCGGGCGGGCGGGCGACGTCGCAGCGCTCATGCTGCCCTCCCCAGACGTTCCCCGAGCAGGCCGGACGGTCGGATCATCAGGATGCCGACCAGGACCAGGAAAGCGATCACGTCCTTGTAGGACGCCTGGAAGATGTATCCGCCGTAGCTTTCCACCAATCCGAGGAGCAGGCCGCCGAGCATCGCCCCGCGCACGTTGCCGATGCCGCCGAGGACCGCGGCGGTGAACGCCTTCACTCCGGGGACGAACCCCATGCTGTACGAGGCGTTGAACGTCATCGCGTACAGGAAGCCGCCGGCTCCGGCCAGCAGGCCGCCGAGCACGAACGTGACGATGATGATGCGTTCGACGTTCACGCCCATGAGAACCGCGGTGTCGGCGTCCTGGGCCACCGCGCGGATGCCCTGCCCGAGCCGGGTCCCCGCGACCAGCCGGTCCAGTCCGACCAGCATCGCGATCGCGACCGCGAAGATGACCAGCGACTGGGTGGAGACGCCCGCTCCGAACAGCGTGAACACCGTTCCGTCGGTGAACAGGTTGGGCAGGGCCACGTTCTGCCGGCCGAACTCCTTGCCGGCGAGGTTCACCGCGAACAGCGAGGCCCCGATGGCGCTGATGAGGTAGGCCAGCCGGGGGGCGGAACGGCGCCGCAGCGGCCGGTACGCCACCCGTTCGAGCGTGAAGGCGGCGAGCCCGCCGCAGATCGCGCCGGCGCCGAGGCCCATGGTCACCAGGCCCACCGATTCGAGGCCGCCCGGGACCGAGCCGTCCCCGGGTAGCAGGGCGCGGGCGGCAAACAGCCCGCCGAAGGATCCCAGCATGAAGACCTCGCTGTGCGCGAAGTTGATGAGCTGGAGGACTCCGTAGACGAGGGTGTACCCGAGCGCGATGACCGCGTACAGGGAGCCGACTGTCAGACCGTCGACGGTCAGCTGCCAGAACTGGTCGAGGAAACCCATCCGTGTGCCTCGTTCACCACCAGGCGAAGCGGTAGCCGGACGTCCCACCCCCGGCCACCGCCCGCACCGACATCAGGACTTGACCAGGTCCGCGATGTTGCCGAGAACGGTGATCTGTCCGCCCTTGACCTGGTAGACGAACACGTTGGAGCCCTTGACCTCGCCGTTCGGCTCGAACGCCACGGTCTTCGTGATGCCGGGGAAGTTCACGGAACCGAACGCGCCGGCCACGGACTCCCGGGTGACGTCCTTGCCGAGCTTCTTGAAGACGTCCGCGAGGGCGAGTGTGGCGTCGTAGGCCTCACCGGAGTAGGTGCCGGGCTTCACCCCGTTGTTGACCTTCTTGTAGGACGCGACGAAGGACGCGGCCTTCGGGTCGGTGTTGGCGTCGCCGCAGGGGCAGGTGAGGTAGGCACCCTCGGCCGCGGCGGCCCCGGCCTGCGCGACGTACTGCGGGTCGAGCGAGCCGTCACCACTGATGATCTTTCCGGTGAAGCCCTTGCTCTTCAGCGCCTTCGACAGCAGCGCGAACTCGGGGTAGTAGCCGGAGTAGTAGAGGACCTCGGGCGCGGCGGCAATGATCTTCGTTGCCTCGGACGTGTAGTCCTTGGTCGGGTTGATGCCGTCGTGGGTCACGTTGACGCCCTTGGCCTTGAGCTCGGCCTCCAGCGCACCCGACAGGCCCGTGCCGTACTCGCTCTTGTCGTCCAGCGAGTACACCTTCGTCGCCTTGAGCACCGTGGCGATGTAGTCGGCCGCGGCCTTGCCCTGCACGGTGTCCGGGGCGATGACCCGGTAGAAGGTCTTGAAGCCCAGGGTAGTGAGCGCGGGGTTCGTCGCCGACGGGCTCACCGACAGCAGTCCGGCCTGGGTGTAGGCCGGCTCGCTCGCCTTGGTGGCGCCGGAGAACATCGGGCCGATCACCGCGACGACCTTGGAGTCATCGATCAGCTTCTGGGCGGCCGTCGGGCCCTGATCCGGCGAGCCACCGTCGTCGGACTCGGCGAGCTTGAGCTGGAACGGCGCGCTCGCATCCGCGTTGACCTCGGCGATCGCCGTCCGGACGCCGTAGAGGGCGTTCAGACCGAGCTGCTGGCTGTCGCCCGAGAGAACTCCCTGGAAGCCGATCGTGATGGTCTGCTTCCCGTTCGAGGACGAACCACTGTCACTCCCACAGGCCGCCGCGGTCAACGCCACGGTCGCGGCAAGGGCTATCACTCCCAGGAGCGGACGCCTACCCATGCAATTCCTCCTCCGGTCCCGCCGGACCCGACTCCGATGCCGTGGCCCGGCCCAGTCACCCCGACCCAGTCACCCCGATGCGCCCGGCCCGCGAGCCGGTGCGCCACCGCCTAGAGAATGACGGGCTGACCAGCATCAATTCGCACCGCCCCCCGGATGGGCGGGCCGGCGCACGGTGGACACGCCGACGCGATCCCGCGGAACCCGGCACCTCAGCATGGCTATGCCCAGACCGCCGGGCTGGTGCCCAGCTGTGCCGGCGGGGAGATCCAGCTCGGCGCGACGCCGGCCACAGTGGCGGCCGGGCGGATGTACGACAGGGGTCCGAACTCGCTGTTCATCGTGGCGCAGAACTCCTCGACATCCTCCCGGGTCGGGTCGGAGAGCGCGAGCGTGTCGTGGTGTCCCAGCCCCTGCAGCCAACGACCGGTACGGGCCAGGGACACACCGACGTGCCAGCTGCCCCCCTCGGTCGCCCGGCGCGCCAGCGCGTCCAGCACCCCGTAGACGGTGAGGTAGCCGGTCGCGTGATCGAGGGCCTGTGCCGGCAGCGGCACGGGGCGGTCGGACCCGGTCACCGCCGCGGCGGCGGTCGCGATGCCGGACGCGGTCTGGACCAGACTGTCGAACCCGCGCAGACCGCTCCAGGGGCCCTGCCGTCCGTACGCGGTGATGGTCGCGCAGACGATGCCCGGCCGGATCCTGGCGACCGCCTCCGGGCCGAAGCCGAGCCGGTCGAGGGCCATCGGCCGGTAGGCCTGGAGCACCACGTCCGCCGAGGCGATCAGCTCGCGCAGCCGGCGGGCGTCCGCGGCCACCCGCAGGTTGAGGAAGGCGTTGCGCTTGCCGAACCCGGTGTCGACGAGCACCGTGTGCACCTCCGGCAGGTGGGCGGCGCCGACCCGCAGGACGTCGGCTCCATAGGCGGCCAGCGTGCGACCGGCGACGGGACCGGCGATGACCCGGGTCAGGTCGAGCACCCGCAGACCCGCGGCCGGCGTCTCGGCCAGGGGCGCGGCGAGCACCGGGCCGTCGCCGAGCCGGCGCACCTCGACGAGGGGAAGCTCGTCGACCGCCCGGGCCTGCCGGTGCTCGCGCCATTCCCGCTCGCTGCGGGCCATGCTGGCGCACAGACCCATGGCGTGCAGCTCGAGTTCCAGCGGCTCGGCCTCGAAACGGCGGATGACCCGTTCGACGGCGGCGCGCTCGCCCGGCGTCCCAAGAAGATCCAGGATCCCGTTGCGGTGGTGCGGGAAGTTACAGTGCAGCTGGATCCACCGGTTGTCCCCGGTGCGGTAATACCCGGAGATCGCGTCCCACGGGCTCGGCGGTGGCTTGCCGGCCATCCGCAGGTACCGTTCGCTGCGGAAGACCGCGCTCGCGTGACGGGTGTCCACGGTGACCTCCGGCGGGGCCCCGCCGCCGCGGGCCGCGAGCAGGCGGCTGGCCCCGACAGCCGCGGCCGCCACCGACGCGGCCGCCATCATCGTCACCCGGTAGAGGCTGGGAAGGACGTCGGCGGGCCCGGTCACGGTCAGCCGCTCGGCGATGTCCGGATCCTGTACCAGCGACGCGACCTCGGTGACGATCTCCGAGTTCTGCCGTTGCCCCATCCACCCATCCTGTCCCACCCTGGCACGCACGCTGCGCCCCGAGCGCGCCATCGGCCGAACCGGAACAAGGCCGGCATGACCGACAAGACGATCTTGGGAGCCAAGAGCCGCAATGCACAGAAAATCCTACTTTGCGTGCTGTCCCGGCCTCCGGACTCTCGCTCGTCCCCCGGGCCGCCCAAGGCCCATTCTGGTCATGTGTAGGTACTTTCGCCATGACACGGGGCTCGCAGTCGCCCGGTCGGGTGGTCGGCAATGGCAGGAGACACCCCGTGCGCGTGCAACGCTCGCTGTACGAGGTGCTGGACGTGCCGCCCAGCGCCACCGCCGAGCAGATCCGGCATACCTACCGCGTGGCCGCCCGCCGCACCCATCCCGGCGGCCGGTGGTTCGTCACCGGCCTTCGATCGGGTCAGACCGGTAGCCGCACGCGTAGGGAACCGGCCGGGCGCCCGCCGCCGAGCACCGTGGGCGCCCCGAGCACGGCGAGCTGAGCGAAGTCGAGCTCCAGGTGCCCGGGGGCGTCCGGACCGGGAAGAGCACCCAGGCGGGTCAGCACGGCCAGCGCGACCGGGATGCCGGGCCGCCCGCTCCCATCCGCGATCTTGACCGCGACCACGTGACCCTCGGGCGTCGCCACCACCGTGACACCCTCGGCGCCGTTCTTCGCGACGACGCCGGGTACCGCCCGCATCAGGTCGGTGTCGGACCGGCCGACACCCCCGATCAGCTCGGGATGCGCCCGCATGGCGTTGATGACCCGCCGCTCGGGGCTGCCCGGCGCAGCCCGGACCATCGCCCGCAGTCCGCGGGCCAGGCCCGTGAGCGAGAACGCGAACAACGGGGCCCCGCACCCGTCCACGCTGGTCGCGACGATCTCCTCGCCGGCCAGCTCCTCGATCGTGCGCCGGATCACCTGCTGCAACGGATGATCGGGATCGGTGTAGTTCTCGATCGGCCAGCCGGCCGCCACGCAGCAGGCGATCATCCCCGCATGCTTGCCGGAGCAGTTCATCAGCACCGGCTCCGCGCGGCCCCCGGAGCGAAGGTGCGCCTGGGCCGCGGCCGGGCCCAACGGAAGATCGGCGGGACAGCGCAGGGTGTCGATGGAGACGCCCGCCACCGAGAGGATCTCCAGCACCCGCGCGAGATGCACCGGCTCGCCGCTGTGGGAACTCGACACGATGGCAAGCAGGTCACCGGGGATCTCCCGGCTCAGGAAGATGCCGTCCAGTCCGGCACGAAGCATCGCGGCGGCCTGAAGGGGCTTGACCGCCGACCGGGGAAAGATCGGGTGGTCGGGCACGCCGACGATGAGCGCACCGTCCCCGTCCCGACCGAGGCCGATGACGGTGCCGTGATGGCAACTCTCCACGAACGGCGCACCGCTGCGCAGCCCCCGGACAACCTCGGCGACCACCTGCGGGCCCTCCGGCGGCTGCATACAGCCAGCGTACGTCGGGCCTTCTCCCGCTCACCCGTTCTCGCCACCCGCCGAATCCGACGCTCGCCTCACGACGGCCGCATATCCTGGTGCCGTGCCTGCCTATGACTACCGCTGCCGGGTATGTGACGCATCGTTCGAGGTCCGCCGCAGCATGCACGAGTCCGTGCCGGACAGCGCGGTGAACTGCCCCTCCGGACACACCGAGACCTCGCGGATCTTCTCTGCGATCGCCGTCAGCCGCGGCTCGGCCACGCCGGCTCCGGCCATGGCCGCGCCGTCCGCCGGCGGGGGCGCGTGCTGCGGCGGTGGCTGCTGCGGCTGACGCCACCGTTCGCCCTGACGCCACCGTTCATCCGGGGTGGCTCACCCGGGGTGGCTCACCCGGGGTGGCGATGGATGCCCGCGGCCTGCGATTTCGTCGGCCCACGCGCCGCCCGGATCCGCGGGCCGACATCCACCTGACGGTCCCGCTGGCCGCCGCACGCGGCGGCCCGGTCCTCCACCAGCCGCCGTCGCAACAGCCGCAGGGTATCTTCCCGCTCGGTCTGATCCAGACCGGCGACGAGGGTCTGCAGCAGATCACCTGATCCGGGTCGTTGGTCGCCATAGCCGAACCCACTCGTACCCATGGGCGTGTCCTACCCAGGCCACCGGCGTGTCACGCAGTCCCGGGCCCACGGGAACAAGGCACCGGGCCACCGTCGTCTCCGCCACGCCTCCCGCACCCCCCGCAGCCGAGCGCGGACGACCCGGCGATCGATGGCCCGCGGGCCGAGCACCATGATCCATGCGATACCCAGCGCCCACAGGCCGGCGAGGGCACCGAAGGCAAAAACGTTGAAGGCTCCGATCATCGCGAAGCCGACGAGCAGCAGAACGCTCGCGGCGAGCCCGCCACCCACGGGTGTTTCTATACCCCGCCGGCTACGGCGTCATACCGACTACTTCATGATGTTGGTCATATTACGGGTCATCGGACGGATTCAGTGACGCCGTGACTCCACGTGGGGAGGGCCGGGTCGCAGTACCCGCCACAGCGCGCCCAACGAGGTGAACTGGATGTCGGGCGGCGCACCGGCGACCTCGTCAACCACCCGGTCCGGGGCGTGCTGATGACGTAGATGATCCATGATCTCGTCACGATTGGCGGGGAAGACCGCCCGGCCGAGCCAGCGGGCGAGCTCGGAGCGTTCCTCGACGTCCACCGGCGTCATCCCGGCCGGCGCACCGACCCGCGACCCAGCGGCATCCAGGTTCTGCGGGCCACCGGTCGCTTCCTCGGGGAACGGTTCAGCGGAGCGCCATTCCTCCGCCCGCGTGTCCCGCCCGGCCCGCACGAGCCCCTCGACCTCGTGCGCCATGATGTCATCGCGCACAGGGCCGTGCTTGGTGCTTCCGCGATCCACTGCCATGTTCTCGTTCCTTTCCGCTGTTTCAGTGGTGCGCGCTGACGGACGAAGCAAACCCGCGATCAGGCCACCCGGCATCGCCGGCCAGCAGATGTTCACGGCCAGCGATGGGCGGGAACACCGGCATCCATGGTGCGGATACCCCACAACATGCTGGTCGGACCCGCCGAATGCCTGGAGCGGGCCGAAGCTCTCGACCCGGTGGCAGTAAAGATCCGTGACATGGTCCGCCGTTCCCTGCACGACGGCACCATCCGGGACACCCTGCACGGCGTGCCGCTCGGCCACCCGCTGCATCCGGCGCTCGCCCAGCTCCCCATCGGAACCTGGATCTCCGCGGGGATCGTGGACCTGCTCGCAGGACGTCACGAGGAGTCCGAACGGGCGGCCCGGGTGCTGATCGCCACGGGGTTGCTCGCGGCGGTCTCGGCCGCCGCCGCCGGCCTCGCCGACTACTCTGAGCTGCATGAGCGCCAGCTGCGGGTCGGGGTGGCGCACGCCGCGACGAACAGTCTGGCGGCCTGCTGCTACGCCGCCTCGCTCGGCATCCGGTCGCGTGGCAACAGCCGCCTCGGCCGTCGTCTCGCGCTGCTCGGCCTCGCCGCGGCCAGCACGTCGGCCTACCTCGGCGGTCATCTGGCCTACCGGCAGGCGTCGGGGGTCAACCACGCCGAGGAGGTACCCCACCTGCTGCCGCCCGGTTGGCATCCGCTCGCCCTTCTGGACGAACTTGCGGACGGCCGACCCGAGGTGCGGCTGTTGCGGGATGTGCCGGTCGTCCTCCTCCGGAAAGGAGACCACGTCGACGTACTGGCCGGCCGGTGCAGCCACCTGTCCGGACCACTGCACAAGGGAGAGATCATCCGAAGAGACGGCTTCACCTGCCTGCGCTGCCCCTGGCACGGCAGCACCTTCCGGGTGGCGGACGGCGCGGTGGTGCATGGTCCCGCGACCGCGCCCCAGCCGCGGTTCGATGTGTGGATCTCCGATGGTGAGGTCCGGGTACGGCTACCCGGGGCGGGATAGCTACCGCGGGATAGCTAACTGGGGCGGGATAGCGTCGAGGGGCTGTCCGCCGCGGAGCGGGGCGTCCCGGCTGCCGGGCCGGTTGCCGGGACTCCGTCCGGGCTGGCGGCGCCAGCCGAGCGCTGTAGGCCCGCGCGGTCCGGGCCCGGGCGCCCGGTGGTGGCCATCTCGCCCACCCCGTAGAGCGCATAGGCTTTCCGGATCACCGGCCGGGCCACGTTGCGGACCGGCACCCCACCGGCCGTCGTCCCGTGCTCCGAACCGGCATGGGCGTGACCGTGCAGCGCAAGGCAGGCGGCTCCCGCGTCCACCGCCTCGGCAAGGTGGTAGCTGCCGAGAAACGGGAAGATCTCGGTTCGCTCGCCGATGAGCGTGCCTGGTACCGGGGCATAGTGCATCAAAGCTACGCGGACTTCGCAATCCAGACTTTCCAGCGCGCCACGCAGCCGGGATCCGGCGTCCTTCGTGTGCCGGATGAAAGCCTTCATCAGTGGTTCGCCGAAGTCGCTTCCGCTGGCCCCGGCGAACCCCCCGCCGAATCCCTTGACGCCGGCGATTCCGAGACGGCGGCCGTCGATGTCGAGGACCGTGCCGCCGCCTTCGAGGACGGTCACGCCAGCGTCGGTCAGCATTTCGGTGATCTCGTTCTCGGCACCGCCGTGGTAGTCGTGATTACCCAGGACGGCGACGACGGGCACCCCGGCGTCCGCCACCTCGGCCGCGACGATCTCGGCCTCGGCCGGCAGCCCCCGCTGAGTGAGATCACCGGCCAGCAGCAGCACGTCCGCCCGACCGGCAAGTCCACGCAGCAGGGGTGCGAAGGTTCCGCGGCTGTCCACGCCCAGGTGGATGTCGCCGACGGCGGCAATTCTGATCATGAGATGGTCTCCACGTTCGGCGGTGCCTCGGTCGGCATCCCCCGATCCGCGATGGTGACCTCGTTACTCACCAGGCGTCCGGGAAGCGCCTCGGCGAGCACATCCGCGACGGCCCGGCGGCGGGCGTCCGTGGCGACCTCACCCTCGACCAGGATCTGCTGGCCATCCACCACCACCTCCAGCCCGAGCTCGGCCACCCTCGGATCCTCGGCGAGGCGTTCGTGCAGGTCACCGGCGAGGTACTCATCAGCCTCGGTGAGGTCCAGTACCCCGTACCCGGCGGTGTCGGCGACCCGCTTCGCGGTCCCGGCCTGCTCCGCCGCACCCGCTGGCACCGCCCCACCCGCTGGCACCAACGGGCCGTGCGGACGTGAACCCGTGGGGGTGCCCCCGGCCGACGGAGCACCTTCGGCAGACGGAGCACCTTCGGCCGACACCGCACGACCGGCGGCCGGGATCAGGTTGAGCCGGGTGGCCACGAGCAGGGCCGCCTCGGCGAAGGGGGAAGTGGCCGTCGCGCGACGCACCTGATCCCAGTCGACCTGCTCCCGCATCGCTCTGATCATCGGTATCACGCGAGCGAGATCACAGTACCGTTCCTCCAGGGCCAGCAGGGTCATCTCAAACCAGTCGGTGGCATCCAGCACGGGCATGCGCACCGAGTCCACCGACATCTCGCTGGACCGCTCCAGCATCTGCTGGGTCACCGCCCGACCCACCGGATGGTGGATGAGATCGACCAGCACCTCGCCGTCGAACACCTTGGTGAGCCAGTCCTCGGGTGAGTCGACCGGGCGCAGGCCGGCGTTCGCGAGCACCTCGACCGCCCGCGGCACGTCGTCCTCGCGCAGCATGAAATCCACGTCGTGGACCGGCTCGGGGCCGCCCCGGGCCCAGCAGGCGTAGCTGCCCCCGAGAGCGAACGGGATGCCCGCCTCCTTCAGGGTCACAGCCACGCGTTTCAGACTCTCCCGTAGGCCTCTGGGCGCATCCTCCATACCGCTGCCCGTACCCGCGGGAACCACGCGATGCACCTCGCGTACCCCACCGGAGTCGGGCGGCAGGTGGCTGTCGCGATTGCGACACCCCTAAATGACTACCTCGAAGCGGTGACAAGACTACTACAGAAGCATGGGGGTGTCCGGCTATCCGTAGTTATAATTTCACTACATGCCACAAGAGTTACCACTTCGACGCCTGATAGGCACCTGAATCTCACAGCTTGACGACACCGAGCGTCGACATGAGCGATGATGACCTTCGCGGCAAGCCTGTCGCCCGCCTACTTCGACACCGGATTGGAAGCGAACCCTGAACACGCGCACACGATCCGACCAGTTGGCCAGGGCCCTCGGAGGGGAAACAGCCGCACCGGAGAACTCCGGCGAACGTCTCCCTGGACAACGCGCCACTGGGCCGGCCACCCTGACCTCGCGGCCGGTCGCCCCGGGCGGCCACGGCGTGGTCGACCTGTCCAGCCATCCCGGCCAGCTGGCCCGCCGGCTCCAGCAGGTGACCTATCAGCTCTGGACCACCACCGTCTCAACCGAGACGACGCCTCCGCAGTTCGTGGTCCTCAACAGCCTGCTCGCTGATCCCGATATTGATCAGCGCACGCTCGGAGAACGAGCCTCCCTGGATCGGTCGACGGTGGCCGATGTGGTGGCGAGGCTCGTGCAGCGTGGGCTCATCCGCCGGGTCCGTGACCCGCGTGATGGCCGGCGCAATGTCCTGCGGCTGACCAAGCGGGGAGAGTCGACCCACGGCCAGGTGGCGGACCGCATCGACCAGATGAACGACAAGCTGCTGGCGCCGCTGTCCGAGGAGGAACAGACCGCCCTGTTGTCGATGTTGGCCCGCATCGTCGACCAGGATAGGCCCTATTAACACAGTGCGGGGTCGCTACTCATCGCCTAAGGTCGATGACGGTCGGCAGTTATACGATCTCACCGGCACCGAGGACGATGCAGCGGCCCCGTCGGCGCGGCACAGGACATCACGGTCGCTGCCCCCGCGCTCCCAGCAAACCGCCCTTTGACCTGCCCGCGGTACGACTCACGGTCATCGGGCTCGTCGTTCTCGCGGCCGGCACCTTCGGTATCGCCGCCTCGTAGCTGCCCACCGGCCGCGAGACCGCCCGACCCGCACCGCCGTCCACCACGAGCCGCGCCGGACGGCGGGTACCCTCGGCGCGACGCGATGAAGACGACGGGCGGACGATGACGATGAACGGGCAAAGACGACGGGCGGACAAAGACGACGGACGAAGGTCGGACGTAGACCGGTCCGAGGAGGACACCCGTGACACCGCCTGACACCGCGGCCCTGGTGCTCCGGGTCATCGTGGGTCTCACCCTGGTCGCGCACGGCTACAACCACGTCTTCGGACCGGGCGGGATCAAAGGGACGGCCGGCTGGTTCGAGAGCATGGGGCTGCGGCCGGGCATCGTGCACGCCTGGGCGTCGGGACTGATCGAGATCGCGGCCGGTTTCGGGCTGCTCTTCGGGTTCCTCACCCCGTTCAGCGCAGGCGGGATCATCGGCACCATGGTGGTGGCCGGCGTGACCGCCCATCGCAACAACGGGTTCTTCATCTTCAGGCCGGGCCAGGGCTACGAATACGTCTTGATGATCGCGGTGGTCTGCGCGGCAATCGGCATCCTGGGACCGGGCAAGGCGTCGCTGGACCATGCGATCGGCATCGACCTGGACGGCTGGGCCGGCGGGCTGATCGCGATCGTGCTCGGCGTGGGAGGCGCGGCGCTCCTGCTCGCCACCGCTTGGCGGCCGAACAAGCCGGCTGTGAACGAGCCCGAATCCAGCAGCGTCTGATCGATCCGACCACGACCCGCCATCGTGCTCATCGCCACCACCACTCCTCCCCATCCCCGTCGCCGCCGTAGCCGCCATCACGGTCATCACCGTTGGCCATCCGGCCTCCCCGTCCGTCAGATCGTCG
>NZ_CDWWEW010000006.1:0-38757 GCF_977966315.1 Frankia sp. CeRuru1 | reverse complement strand
ACGGTGAGGAGATCGTCCAGCCCTGTGAAGTCGTCGGGGTTGGTGGTGTACAGCGGTAGGTCCTCGGCGATCGCGATAGCGGCGATCATCAGGTCGGCCACGCGCCGTCGGGGCTTGCGGCCGGCGCTGATCACGGCAGCGCAGACCCGGCCATAGATACGGGCGGCTTCCGCGTCGAACGGGATCGGGTCGAACTCGTTCTCCGCGCGCTGCAGCACATCCAGCCGCCGGGCCCGTTCGGCGTGCTCGTCCTGCTCCTCGTTCCGGCGCACCTCGTGCGGGCCCGCGGACAGCTCCGCCAGCGTGACGGCGGTGATCGCCATTTCGGCGGGCAGCTCCTCGGGATCCACCCACCTGCGCAGGATCATGATGTTCGTGTCGAGCAGCCCCTGCGCGTGGTCACCGGCCATACGGGTCGTCCGCTTCCTGCTCTGCCGTGGCGTCCTGATCGGCGCGGAAGGCGTCCAGGGAGATGCCGGGGGCGCTGCGGGACATCGCCGCGAACTCGCTGCGGGACACAAACCGCCTGCGGCGCCGCAAGGGGACCAGTTCGCCGATCTGGTGTCCGTCACGAGTGACCGTGAACGCCTGGCCGCTCTGGACCGCGTCCATGATCTCCTTGGACCTGCTGCGCAGGTCACGCTGGGTGATCTCAGGCTGTGCACTCATACACGTATGATATCCGAGCGGTGCCACAAGGTGCTACCTGGTGGCACCTTGTGGGAGGCGGCAGTGGAAGGATTAAGGATGCAAACCCGGCCGCCGCCCCCCACGGCGGATTCCAGCGATCAGTGCACCGTGCTTCCCGACGACGAGCGCACTGGCCGGGCCGCCGCTCGTCCACCCCCAGCCGCCTGCGCCCGCAATCGCATCGTCCCGCCGGCCGCGCCCTGCGCGGTCACCGCCGGCTCCCCGGTTCCGGCAGCGCGAAGCCGCCCTCGACAACAAGCCTGCCCGACGCGAAACCCCTGGTTGGACCTGCACTATTCTGTGTTGGTTCCTGTTGGGGGCACACTTCGATCAGCAGCCTGAAGCGCTTGCTTACCAGGCATTTCAGCCTCGATGCCCCCCCTGGGGCCGTCCGGTTCGCGCCGGTGAACTCCGGTCGGCTGTGCCGAAGTGACGCCGAAGTTCGGCGGCGGCTACCCGCGGGTGGGCGGGCTCCTCCTGGCCGCTACGACAGGCGGAGTCGCTCGGTGGGCTGCCCGGTGACCGCGGTGATCAACTCGAAGTCCTTGTCGACATGCAGCACCACAAGCCCGGCCAGCTCGGCCGTCGCAGCAATGATCAGATCGGGGACGGACGGCGCGCGATGGTGCCCGAGGCCGGCGAGCAGCCCTTGAACCTCCACGGCCCTAGACTCGATCCGGGGCGTCACGTTCTCGACGGGCATCGCCGAGACCGGCGGCCGGCGTAACCTGACACGAAGATCATTGACGGATCTCGCGGAAAAGCCGACCGCCAGAATCGTGACCGTCGTGATACGGACCAGACCTCGCTGGATACGGGACAGCCACAGGTCGGCATCGGGACTCTCGCTCAGCCGGACGAGGGCGGACTTGTCGACAAGCCAACGCTGCGTCTCGGCCGTGGTGGTCACGTCCAAGCCTGCCGCATGACCTCGGGGTCGCTGAGGTCACGAAACGCGGCGCTGAACCAGCGCAGGTCGTCCAGGGTCACCGGGGCTATCGAGCGCGCCGCGTCCTGGGCGAGCTGCCGGCGAAGGTACTCGTTGCGAGACAGGCCGAGCCTGGCGGCATGAGCCTCGACGGCGGCCAGCACGTCATCGGGTACGTCACGAATGAGCACGTCGGACATCGACCGCATCTCCAAGGGCTGAACCTGCAGGCGATATCCAATGCTATCAGGACCCGACTGCCCGTACCTGACCGCGTCGCCGCGTCGCCGCGTCATGCCCGGCAGGGCCGAGCCCGGATGGCTTGGCTTCGGACCTGGCAGCACGGTCGACTGTCGATCTGGCCCGTGGTCAAGCCGATCATCGGGAGCGGGCCCCTCGGCCCGGGCGTCGAGGTGCTTCGCCAGTTCCGGGACCTGGGAGCCAGTTCCGGGACCTTGGGAGGTGGAGAGGGCGCGACGGCGCGCGTGGGGCTCAGGGCCTGCTGGTTCTGTCCGGTGGGGCGCCAGGGTCGGGCTGGTGTCGGCCGGTGATGATCCAGGTGCCGGCGATGATGAGGGACGCGAAGAGCAGGAGTCCTGCGCCGAGAATGGTGAGCAGGAGGGCCCGGTCGCGGAAGGTAAGGGTCCCGGTGAGGGTGATCTGGAGTGAGCCGACGGCGAAGGCGATGGCGGCGGTGAAGACGGTGACGAGTTCGACGGCGCGGATGGCGGAGGTCTGGAGGGTCCGGCGGAGGTCGCGGTTGGCGGTGTCCTGGTCGCGCCAGCGGGTCTGCTGGCTGGTGGTCCATTCCGCGAGCTCCAGCCCTTTCTGGATGATGTCGCGTTCGCGTAGGTACTGTTCCTGGAGGAGTTGGTGGCTGATCCGGGTGCCGATCGCGGGTAGCAGGCGCAGCGCGGTGTCGATGGTGGCCAGCGCCTCGGTGTAGTCGCCGCACCTGCGTTGACCGCACGCGAGGCGGAACCGGAAAAGATGATCGTCGGGGAACTCCGCGACGGCGTCGGTGGCGCGCTGGCGTAGCTGTTCGCCCTGGCCAGGGAACGGTGGGGCGGCTCCCAGGGCGTTGAGGCAGACGTCGACGACGGCACGGGACCGGGGGACGGCGCTCCAGGCCGTGTCGAGGAGTTCGAGCGCGTGGCTGGTGGTGATGGTGCGGCTGCCGAACGCTGCGAACGCATGGAGGCCGGTGAACAGCGGGTCGTCGCGGTGGTGGCCGGCGGCGACGGCCAGCAGGGAGGATTCGAGGAACTGGTGGAGTTCGTCGAACCAGAAGTTCGCGCGTAGCTTACCGGCGTGGTACAGCGCGGCGAAGTAGCAGATGTCGGTGGAGCCCTGGAACGCCTCGACGATCCGGCCGGTGGCGAGGGTGAGGTCGTGGCGGGACTCGACGGTGTCCTTAGTGATGAAGGCGTAGCCCAGCGACCACTTCTCGATGATGCCCGGGCGGGTCGGGCCGTCGGTGTGGTCGTGCAGCCAGCGGGCGCAGCGGGCCGCGACCTCGACGGTGGGCTCGCGCAGGAACCTGCGGCGCCAGTACCGGTCGGCGCAGATCAGCCAGGGGTCGGTGACGAAGTCCGCCGATGGGATCCGGAAGGGGGGTTCGATGTTCGCGTCGATCAGCTCGGCGGCGATGTCCTCGCAGACCCGGTCCAACTCGCGGGAGTCGGCTGAGGCTGCCTGACCGAGCCGCGCATTGATCGATGCGACGTCCATGTGCCCCCTCCGTCAGATCTTCTCCGGATATGTACCACACGGATGCGGGGCGGATCGGTACATACTGCGAACATGCGGGTCGATGTGGTCACCGCGGTACACGCCGAGTACGCGGGCTACCTGCCCGCGGCGTGGGATTCGCTGCACCGGCAGAGCCATCCCCACTGGACGTGGCGGGTTCAGGTCGACGGGTCGCCCGACGAGGTCCTCGACGCGCTGACCGCCTGCGGAGCGGCGGGCGATGGCCGGGTCCGGATCGCCGCGCACGGCACCCAGGAAGGCCCAGGGGTCGCCCGCAACATCGCCCTCGGCGCGTGCACCGCGCCGCTGGTCCAGAACCTCGACGCCGACGACGAGCTCGAACCCGACGCGCTCGCCGACCTCAGCGGCGCGCTCGCCGTCCATCCCGCGGCCGGCTACGCGGTCGGCCATGCCCGCGACCTGCACGCTGACGGCACCCTGCGCACCGCGCCGCTGGCAGTGCCCGCCGGGCCGCTGGCCCGCGGTGCGCTGGCCGTCGCGTGGGCGTCCGCCTTACCCGACCGCACCCTGCCACCCGTGCATCCGGCCGGGGTGATGTGGCGCCGAAACCTGCTCCTCGTCGTCGGGGGATGGGCGGCGCTGCGCGGTGTCGAGGACACCGCGACCCTCATCGCCGGCTCCGCACTCGCCACCGGAATACTGCTCGACGTCCCCACATTGCGCTACCGACGCCACGACGCACAGCGTTCCCGCCAGAACGGCAATTTTTCGGGGGGGGGGTCAATATTTGCTCATCTGGCAGCGCGCCGCCCTACTCGCCGGCGGACCCCCCTGGGAAGAGCGATAACCAGCAGGGTCGTGCGGGATGATCGGCTGAATAGCATTCGCGGTCCAGCGCAAAGGGGCCGGGTCTACCAGAGCTCGGTTTACCAGAATTCGGTTTTTACTAGAATTCGGTGTTTACCAGAGTTCGGTGAGTGCGGCGAACAGCTGAAGCCGGTGCTGTAGCCAGCCGAGGGTGCGGAAGTTGCCGCCGAGGCTGGCGGGCGGGTTGCTGACCAGGGTGTCCCGACGTAGGAGATCAGCAAAGTCGATGGTGGCGCCTACGGCTCCGGGCACGTTCGCGCGGGCCAGGATCGCGAGCATTTCGCTGGCCATGATGCCGTAGCCGATGCTGGTGGGGTGGACGCCGTCGAGCGCGATAAGACCTCCCTGGGTGCGGCCCCGGGCGTCGGAGAGGAAGAACCGGGTGTCGGGCCGGGGGTGCAGCTCGCGGAGCGCCTGGGGTAACGGATAGGGGCCGTACCGGTTCCACCAACTCGGCCGGGTGGTCGGGTCGTCGAGATAGCGGCGGTAGGCGAGCCGGTCCAGCAGGGCGCACAGGTCGAAGACCCGCCAGTCGTCACCGGCCTGCCGGTGCGCCCTGACGTGCTCGATGATGACTTGGTTGTACATGTCGATGGCGCTGTCGATCTGCCGGCACTGCGTCCCGGTCAGGCAGGGGTCGGCAGTGTCGAACTGGTCGTCGCTGATCCAGGCGTAGGTGTAGCGGGCGAAGTATCGCGAGCCTTCCGGCTTGTCGCCGACCCCGCGGGCGAGCGGTGCGACGGTGACGTGGGGGACGGTGACCAGCACGACATGCCGGGCTCCCACCTTTTCGATTTCGGTGACGAGCTGGTCGTACTCCTGCTGGAAGTGGGCGGGGCGCCATACCGTGTAGGCGTTCTTCCCGTTCAGGTCGGCGAAGTCGTCTCCGCTCCAGACCAGCCGCAGCCCCAGAACGCTGGACAGCGCGTTGTTAGCCCCGAGGGCGACCACGAGCGTGCCGACGCCCTCGGCACCGAGTTGCCGCGCCGCCGTCAGCTGGGTGGTACCCGGGTCGCTGGGGCCGGCCAGGGCGCGCAGGGCAGCGATCGGCCCGTCGTTCTGGACCAGGAGCCTGCGCGGATTCCAGGACCGGCGGGCGGGGTGCTCGGCCAGCTGTTCCTGGCACCAGCCGACGTTCTTCGAGAGTGCGTCGCGGACATCCCAGCCGTAGATCGCGAGATTGTGGTTGAATTCCGCCTGCTCGACGGGGAGCCGGCCCGGGCCGAAGTCCCAGTAGCGTTGCACCCCCCGCGCCTGGGTGTACAGCGTGACTATCAGGCGTAGCGCGTGCGCCGGTAGCGGCCGGCCCTTGGTAATGGTGTCCGCGTGGCGCAGCAACTCCTCCATGTTGAGGGGGAGGCCGGCGCAGCCATCCGGCCCGGGATAGACCGGATAGCGAAACGGCGTCACCCCCATCGCCTCGGCCAGTAGAGCCGGCCACGACCGGTCGGTGTTGCGGACCGCCAGATTCTGGAAGCCATGGGTGAGCGAATCACCGATCGTCACGAGCGGATGGGCGACATCCACGTCGGACTCGACGGTGAACTCAATGCCGAGGTCGTCCCGAACGGGCTCCGGAGCCTCCGCGCTGATCACCAGCTCGTCCGGCGCTGGCACCTCCGGCACGGACATCGCGGCTCTCCTTCCCCCAACCCACGATTTCCCCGACCCACGATTTCCCCGACCCACGATGCGTGAGTCGCCCGAGGTCGAGAGCGCCATTGTGCACCCACGCACCTGTCCAGTCCCCCGAGTCCCCCGAGTCCCCGGAGACCCGAGCCCCCGGGGACCTGCTCGACCACCGGGATCGTCGAGTTCGACTCCGTGAACCGGAGGGGGTTGGCCGTGACGACGGGGTGTCCTCCCGATGCGTCGTGTGGGTCAGCTCGGCGCACCCGGTGGCCGCCCGCCGGGCGCGCCGGACGGTGGCTGGCCGCCGGGGGCACCGGCGGGCTGGCCGCTGGACGGGGTGGTCGTGGTGTCGACGCCGACGGCGAGGGAGACCGTGTAGCCGCTGGTGACGTTGCCGGTCACGGTGGCGAGCTGGCGGGCGCCGTCGTCGTCCCCGAAGACGCTGTCGCTGTCGAGACTGATCTGCGACAGGTTCGCGATCGACGCCTCGTAGCCCTGCTGCGCGTAGACCTGGTCGCAGACGTTCTTCGGCAGGGCGACCTGGGACGTGGCGATCGCTTTGGTGGCGTCGGTGATGCTGGCCTGGTCGGGGTAGACCTCGAAGTGGATGTGTGGCCAGCGTCCGCTGTAGCAGGCCGGGAAGATGCTGGTGAAGCGCACCTTCCCGGCCTTGTCGGCGATCTGGACGCCGCGCAGGTAGTTCTGGTCGGTGATGCCGTTGGTGTACATCGAGTAGCGGCCTTCGCGGTCACAGTGCCACACGTAGACGGCCACTCCCGCGAAGGGGACGCCGCCGGCGAGATCGGTGATGGTCAGCTCCAGCGTCATGGGAACGCCCTCGGCGGTGCCGGTCGCTCCGCCGAAGCTGGACCGGATGTCGCTGCGGACCACGCCGCTCTGCTCGAGCACGTCCGGCCCGTTGGAACCGTCGCCCGGGTAGGGGCCAGCCGTCTCCTGGGGGATCTCCCCGGACGCCCCGCTGGTCGAGGCGGATGATGACGTGCTGGGCGACGCGGTGGAGCCGGACGATCCCGAGGCTTCGGCCCCGCCTGTCCCGCAGGCTGTCAGGCCCGCCGTCGCGGCACCGAGGCCGAGAAAGGTCAGCATCCGTCGCCGGCTCAGCAGCGTGCCGAGGTCGAAGCCCAGTCCCTGGTCGACGGCCTCCTCCTCGGGCCGGGGCAGGGGACGCCCCTCGTACGTCGGCCTCCGGCCGTCCCGCTGGTAGTCCGCCATGCGCTCTCCTTGAGATCGACTGATCCTGTGCCTTCACCATGGCGGGACAGTCTTTGCCCGCACTGTGCGCCCGCTGTGCCGCGGCTGTGCGTACCAGGTCTCCATCACAGCGGCGGGAAGACTGGCCAGCACGGACCGGCCAGCACGGGCCGGGCCGCGTGACGGTACCGGTGGAGCTGAGGCTGGCTACGGGATGGTCCATTCGCGCACGGTGACGATGTCCAGCCGTCGTTCCACGACGGCGCCTGCCGGCCAGCCGTCGACGAGCCGGGTCAGCTCGTCGGCCAGCGATTCGGAGCCGACGGCGTGCCACCTCTGCGCGGCGAGGCCCGCCCGTAGCGCCTCGGCGTAGGAGCTCCGGCTCATCTCGGCGATGTCGCGAACCATCGCCGTCGTCGTCGCGAGGTGCGAGGACAGTCCCGTGAACGACCGCCCACAGCCACATCCGCCGTCGGGGTCCGCCCGGTCGATCGCGCAGACCAGGCCGATCCACACCAGTTCCCCCTCGGCACAGTGGTTGAAGTCGTTGTCGCGTTGGCCCTGGGTGGCCGCGGTCGCGGTCAGGATCTTCATGTCGGCTCCTCGGGGCAGGGAGGTGTCGGGTGCACGGGCAAGCGAGCGGTCACAACCGCGGGCCGTTGAGTCGTGACCGCGGGCTGTTGAACGGACGGAACCCGACCGCAGTCGGAACCCGAACGCAGTCGGACCCGCGCATCGAAGCACCCGGGAGCTCAATCGACGAGGAGTAAATCCGGCTGTGGGCGCCCTCGACGGACGTCACCGCAGGTCAGATTCCCTAGATCGAGCGTGCGCCGCCGAACGCCGAGAAGCCGAACGCCGAGAAAACGCGCTCATCCGGGCTGTCATTTGCCGTCGTCTGCCGGCTCGACTCAGCGCGACCGCCGGATGCAATGCGCAATCCAAGATGACCACTCGGTAAGATCTGCCGGTTACGCCTACCTGCGCCGGTCGACATTGGGGGACACGATCATGACGCCTGCCCTCCAGCCGTCCGACCCGCGGAAGGCCGGTCCCTACACGCTGGTCGAGAGCCTGGGCGCCGGTGGAATGGGGCAGGTCTACCTTGGCGTTTCCCCGGCCGCCGAGAAGGTCGCCGTCAAGATCGTCCGACCGGATGTCTTACCCGACCAGGCGACTCGTCAGCGTTTCGGGGACGAGGTCGACAACCTTCGGATGGTGTTCGGGTCGCGGGTCGCCCGCTTCGAGGACGCCGATCTGGAGGGCGATCCGCCCTGGCTGGCAGTTGAGTACGTACCGGGCCGCACACTCGCCCAACATGTTGAGCTTCATGGGCCGTTGGGACCAGATCTGGTGGCCATCCTCGCCGCGATGCTGTGTGAGGGGCTCTCGAAGGTGCACCGAGTCGGGCTGCTGCATCGCGACCTGAAGCCGCAGAACATTATGCTCGGCCCGGACGGTGCGAAGATTCTCGACTTCGGCCTCGCCGTGCTTGCGAACCGCCGAGTGCATCTCACCGACCCGGGCAGCATCGTCGGCACGATCGCCTACATGCCTCCCGAACAGGCCCGGGACGGACGGGATCTCACTGTCGCGGCCGACGTCTACGCGCTGGGGGCCACCCTCGCCTTCGCGGCGACCGGGCGGCTGCTTTATCCGTCGGTCCCCGTGGTAGCGGTCCTGAACGCCGTCATGGACCCGGATACACCCCCCGATCTGACTGCCGTCCCCGCCGAGCTCGCGCCACTCGTCGCCGGCATGGTGGCATTCGACCCGGTGGCGCGGCCCGAGCTCATGGCGGTGGCAGCGGCGATGCTCGCGACGACCGCCGTACCCGCGGCCGTGCTGCGCCAGCGTTTCGTCCAGACGACGTACCCGGCTACATCGCCGGCTACATCGCCAGTCTCGCTTCCTGCCCTCTCGCTTCCTGACTCGCTGGCCGACCCGGTCGTCGACGGCGAGGGGGGTTACCACGGCGGCAGTGACCGCGACCGTGACGGCGACGACCGTGACGGCGACGACCGTGACGGCGACGACCGTGACGGCGACGACCGTGACGGCGACGAGGGTGGCGGCGAGGAGGGTGGCGGCGGTGACGTGACGGTGGGCCTGGCGGACCCCGCTGGCAACGGCCCGACAGTCCACGGGCCAGAATCGGAACGCCGCCCGAGGCCGGGTCGCCCGAGTCCGGGTGTAGAGCCCACGGTGGACGTGTCGTGGCTGGTCCGCGAGTTGCGAGCCGACTACGCGCGGGACGCCCGGTTCTGAATACCGGCGCGTCGGGCACACGGTCGGGCGTGACGACGTCTCACGGCGAAGACGAGGCGACGCTTCACAGTGGAGAGCTCACGGTGGAGAAAGGTACAGGGGTGGTCGCGGCAGCAGAGCCCGGGGCACGGTACGCGGCAGGGGCACGGTACGCGGCAGGGGCGCGAGTCCTGGTCCGGGACGAAGAGTGGCTGGTCCGCCAGGTGACCCTGACCGACCACGACGGGTACCTGCTGCGAGTGGTCGGGGCGTCCGAGTTCGTCCAGGACGAGGAGGCCGTCTTCCTCGACGGGCTGGAGCACATCGAGGTGCTGCGCCCCGAGGACACGAAGCTGGTGCGTGACACCACGCCGACGTTCCGGCGAAGCCGGCTCTACCTGGAGGCGGTCCTGCGCCGTACCCCGCTTCCCCGCACCGAGAAGGGACTGGCACTGGCCGAGGGGTTCCTCCTGGACTCCCACGACTACCAGCAGCGCCCGGCTGAGAAGGCGCTGGCCGGGCTGCGGCCACGCATCCTGATCGGGGACGTCGTCGGTCTCGGCAAGACTCTTGAGATCGGACTGATCCTGGCCGAGCTGGTGCGGCGAGGGCGCGGCGACCGCATCCTCGTCGTCACCCCGCAGCACGTGCTCGAGCAGTTCCAGCACGAGTTGTGGACGCGCTTCGCGTTGCCGCTGGTCCGGCTGGACTCGCTCGGTATCCAGCGCATCCAGCAGGAGATCCCGGCGGGCCGTAATCCGTTCACGTACTTCAAGCGAGTGATCGTCTCGATCGACACGCTGAAGGACGTGGGAATGTACGAGCACCACCTCAGGAACACGACGTGGGACGCCGTGGTGATCGACGAGTCCCACAACCTGATCGGCGAGACGAGCCTACGCAAACGTCTCGCGAAGCTGCTCGCCGTCCGGACCGACGCGCTTGTGCTGGCCAGCGCCACCCCGCACAACGGTGACAAGCAGTCGTTTGCCGAACTCGTCCGGCTGCTGGAGCCGACGGCGGTCACCGACATCAAGAACTACACCCGCGACGAGATCGACCCTTACTACATCCGCCGCACGAAGACGGACCGGGAGGTGACCGACAAGATCGCGGACGAGTGGGCGCCCCGGGCGCCGTCGATTTCCTGCCGGTGCCCGGCGACACCTGCGGAGGAGAAGGTCTTCGCCGAGCTGGCGGCCGTCTGGCTGCCCGCTTCGGGCGAGCCGCCGGACCCGGCCGTCGTCGGCAAGGAGCGGCGGCTGTTTCCCTACACCCTGGTGAAGGCGTTTCTGTCCTCCCACCTGGCGCTCATCGAGACGGTCGACAACCGGTTGGCGTCGAAGAGCTGCGCCAGCCCCGCCGAGCGGGCGGCACTCGAACGGCTACGCGAGCTGGCGGGCGCCATCCCGGACGACCCCGGCGCTACCCCGGCCAAGCTCACCCGGCTTCTCCGGGAGCTCCGTGAGATCGGCGCCGGCCCGGCGTCGAACACCCGCGTCGTGGTGTTCTCGGAACGAATCAGGACGCTGCGTTGGCTGTCCGTAGTCGTTCCCGCGGCACTCGGGTTCTCCGCGAAGGCGACCGAAACCGCGGTGAAGGTCCTGCACGGTGGGCTGACGGACACCGCGCAGCAGGAGATCGTCGAGCAGTTCTCCCTCGGGGGAAACCCGCTGCGCCTGCTGTTCACCGGCGACATCGCGTCCGAGGGCGTGAACCTGCACCGCGAATGTCACCACCTTGTCCACTACGATCTGCCGTGGAGCCTGATTCGGATCGAGCAGCGCAACGGCCGGATCGACCGGTACGGGCAGAAGCACGAGCCGCAGTTCCGGGCCATCGTGCTGACATCGGCGGTCGACGGGGCGAAGGACGACACCGTCGTCGCCGAGAAACTCCTCCAGCGGGAGGACGAGGCGCATCGTACCCTGGGCACCGCGGAAGCGGTGACCGGCGAGTTCCGCGCCGAGCTGGAAGAACAGCGCATGGTGCGCAACCTCGTCGCCGGCCGCCCGGTGGAGGAGGCCCTTGTGCCACGGACCGCGGCGTCGGTCATGGCGAGCCTGCTCAGCGGGTCCGGCCCCGAGGTCGCACCGCCGCCGGCGCGCGCGAAGCTGCCGACGCTGTTCGGCGCCACCGAGCAGTTCGTGGACGAGGCGCTGCGCGAGGTGTTCGCCGACGACCCGGAGACCGCGTTGGCGCTGCGGCGCGAGCCCGGCCTGCTGTCCTTCGACGCCCCCGAGGACCTTGAGCACCGGCTGTCGGACCTGCCCCGCTCGTACCTGGCGGACCAACGCTCGGCCGACGGGGTGCTCCGGCTGAGACTGACGTTCGACCGGGACTTCGCCGACGCCAAGCTCACCGAGGCCCGTCGGCGTACCAGGACCTCCTGGCCGGATGTGGGCTTCGTCAGCGAGATCCACCCGGTTGTCGACTGGCTGGTCGACAAGGTGCTCGTCCGGCTCGGCCGCCAGCAGGCACCGGTCCTCGTCGCCGAGGTCACCGAGCCGGTGTTCCTGGTCCAGGGCGTCTACTGCAACCGCGTCGGCCAGCCGACTGTGGTGCGGTGGATGGCCGTGTCCGGCCTGCCGGACGAGCCTCGGGTGGAGGAGATGGAACAGGTACTGAAAGAGGCGGGGGTTGGCCCGGCGATGACGAACCCTCCCACCGAGATCGACCTCGATGGGTTGCGACGGCTGGTCCCAGCGGCGGTTGCCGCGGCGGCCCGCGAGCTGAAGCGCCAGCGGATGCACTGGGACGCCAGCATCGCGGCACCGTTGGAGGCCTACCGGGCGATGCTCCGCGCCTGGCGGCAGCGCAGCCTGTTCGACGAGGACGACACCCGCTCGGCGACGATCCTGCTGCCGGCGGCTGGTCGGTCCCGGCGCAAGAAGGACGTCGAGGACACCGTGGTCGAACAAATCAAGATCGTTGATCGTCTTGAGACCTCGGGCGAGCCGCTGCTGCGGGTGCTCGCGGTCCTGGAGCCTGGCCGGTGAGCTTCGAGGCACTGACGAACCGGGGTGAGTACCTGTCGCCGTACTACCTGACCGAGGTGCTGCCCCAGGAGATCCGCAAGACCGCGGTCCCCCGGTGGGCCGACCAGGAGAAGGCCGCCGCCGCGAGCCCGCGAACAGGCGTCAGAAGACTGCGTTCGGAGTACTTCGCCCGCAAGCCGGCGGCCGTGGGAGTCGACGGGCTGGACGCCGAGCACCGCCGCAAGGAGCTTCTCCAGCTACACGACGAGGTGCTGGCCGCGCTGGGGTTCGAGCCACGCCGCGAGGTCGTCACCGTGACTCGCGCCGGGTCCGAAAGCGTCGTTCCCGTGGTGTACGCCGGGGGTGGCCTGGTCGACGATGTCGGGGACGGTGGCCTCAGGGACGGTGGCCTCAGGGACGGTGGCCTCAGGGACGGTGGCCTCAGGGACGGTGGCGTCGTCGCCGTCGAATGTGCCTGGGCCGCGGACATCGACGCCGCCGCCGATCCGGACGGCGGGGGCAAGCTGCTTGACCCGGTGCAGCTCGACAACCGCGAACGCATCGAGCACGGCACGAAACTGGCCAGCCACCTGTTCGCCGCCGACAGGGGCGCACCGCGTTACGTGCTGATCCTCAACGGCGGGGTGGTGACCCTCGCCGACCGGTACACCTGGAGTGAGGGCCGGTACCTGGCCGTCAGCTTCGACGTGGCGTTCGCCCGCAACGACACCCGGCCGGGCGGCGAACTGGACGTGATCGCGGCGCTGTTCGGCGCCGACGCGCTGCGACCGCCGCCGCAGGGCGGCCCGGAGCCGTTGGCCGAGCTGGTCGCCGGGTCGCGGCGGCAGGCCGCCGGGGTCTCGTCCGAGCTGCGGGAGGGGCTGCGGCTGTCCGTCGAGCACATCGCCGGCGAGGTGCTTGCCCGGTTGCGTGACGCCGGAATCCACCCGGAGGAGATCATGGCGCCCGACGAGCTCGGCCGCCAACTTACCCGGGAGTCGTTACGCTACCTCTACCGCATCCTGTTCCTGCTGTACGCCGAGGCGCGACCGGAGCTGGGTGTGCTCCCGGCCGAATACCCTGAATACGTCGAGGGGTACAGCCTGGCCCGACTCGGTGACCTGGTGGCCCGGCGCCGGCCCACCGGCGACGACGCGCGCAACCGGTTCTACCTGTACGAGTCGCTGGACCTGCTGTTCACGATGGTCAACACCGGCTACCGGCCGGTCGATGGTCAGCCGAAGAGTGACGGGGAGGGGCTGCGGTTCGAGCCGCTGCGCTCGGAGCTGTTCGCGACGGACGCGGTGCGGCTGATCAGCCGCGCGCTGCCCGTCCCGGCGCGGGAGGGCACCGACGGTCCGACGGTTGATACCCGGCTGCGTAACGGCTGCCTGTACGAGGTGCTGCGGCTGCTGATGCTGACGCGGGGGAAGAAGGGGCCGCGGCGGGGGAAGGGCCGGCGCGGCGGCTTCATCTCCTACGCTCAGTTGGGCATCAACCAGCTCGGTGCCGTCTACGAAGGGTTAATGTCCTACACCGGGTTCATCGCGAGCGAGGAGCTTTACGAGGTCGCCAAGGGCGGCAACCCGGCCGACGGCAGCTGGATGGTACCCGCGTCGAAGATCGACGAGTATGCGGACGAGGTGTTCGTCCGCCACCTGAGCGAGGAGACCGGCCGGCGTACCGGCCCGCGCGTGCGGTACCCGAAGGGCTCGTTCGTCTACCGGCTCGCCGGCCGGGACCGGCAGACCAGCGCCTCGTACTACACCCCGCCGTCGCTGACCGAGGTCACCGTCCAGCTCGCGCTGCGCCACCGGCTCGACCAGAACGGTACGAAGACCAGGTCTCGCGAGCTGCTCGACTGGACGATCTGTGAACCGGCGCTGGGTTCCGGGGCCTTCCTCAACGAGGCGATCAACCAGGTCGCGGCCGAGTACCTGAAACGAGCACAGCACGAGCGGCAGGAGCGCCTCGACCCGGAGCGCTACGCCGTCGAGCTGCAGCGCACGAAGGCGTATATCGCCCTGCACAACAGCTACGGCGTCGACCTGAACAGCACCGCCGTCGAGCTCGCCGAGATCTCGCTGTGGCTCAACGTCATGCACGCCGGCCTGCAGGCGCCCTGGTTCGGCCTGCATCTGCGGCGAGGCAACTCGCTGATCGGGGCCGGGCGCCGTCTCTACCCCCGCGACCAGCTCGCCGACCGGGCCTGGCTGCACACCGCGCCGACCGACCACCCGTTCCGTGCCGGTGAGCTGCCGCCGAGGACGATCCACCACTTCCTGCTGCCGGCCGACGGCTGGGGCGCGGTCGCGAAGGAGCCGGAGGCCAAGGCGCTGGCGCCGAACCAGGCCAAGGCGCTGGCGGCGTGGCGCCGAAGCATCACGAAGTCGCCGGCGACGAAGGGAAAGGTCTCACCGCAGGTCAGACGGCTGGAGGCCCTGGCGCGGCGGGTCGAGTTCCTGTGGGGCCTGGTCCGGCAGCGGCTGGAGATCTCCGAGGCGGAGATCCGCCGGGACATCAAGGTCTGGGGCGCCGGCGACCTGCCGCCGGTGGACGGAAAGATCCCGCGCGACAAGGTGCGTAAGGACCTCGATTATCCCGGCACCCCGTTCTGGCGGCTCAAGACGCTGATGGACGTCTGGTGCGCGCTGTGGTTCTGGCCGCTGGACAAAGCCGGGATGCTCGACGGCTCGGCCGACGAGTACGCCGCGAACCCGATTGTCGTCACCCGGGCCGCGCCCGAACCGCCCGCCGACCCCGGCCCGGTCGGCCAGCCGGCGACATGGGAGTCGCGCTCGATCTTCGAGGAGGACCAGCAGGTCGACCCGGATGTCGCCGCCTCGACAACGTCGACCGCCCCGCGGAACGCGCCGCGGCCGGACAGGAAGCTGGTCGAACGGCTCCGGCGACTCGTGCCGCTGGCCACCCTGGACGACTGGCTCGCCTTCGCCGAGGCGCTGATCGGCCGCAACGAGATCCCCGACGACGCGTTCGTCTCCCGCTTCACCACCCTCGACGAGTTGGAGGAGTACGAGAACGAGCTGGCGCCGTGGGTCGGGCAGGACGAGCCGACCAGCCTGGCGGAACGCTTCCCGTGGCTCGCCACCGCCGAGGAGATCGCCGACCGGCGGGGCTTCTTCCACTGGGAGGTGGAGTTCGCCCAGGCCTTCGCCCGGGGCGGTTTCGACCTCCAGGTCGGCAACCCGCCCTGGGTCCGTCCGCGCTGGGAGGAGAACGTCGTCCTCGCCGAACACGACCCCTGGTTCATGCTCAACGAGGCGGCCGGCTTCCAGAACCGGCGGACCCGGAAGGACACGCAACTGGACGACCGGCGGGCGCGGGAGAGCTATCTCGCCGAGTTGTCGGCGAACGCGGCCATGGTCGCCTCCCTCGGCTCACCGGCCACCTATCCGCTGCTGGCCGGCTCGCAGCCGAACCTGTACCGGGCCTTCATGGTCCAGGTCTGGCGGCATGCCAGCCCGCCTGGGATCTCCGGCCTGATCCACCCCGATTCGCACTTCGCGGGAGCGCAGGAGGTGACGCTGCGCGCCGCCGCCTACCACCACCTGCGGCTGCACGGGCACTTCCAGAACCAACGCCTGATCTTCCCGGAGATTGACTGGAGCCGTCAGTTCGGAGTCCAGATCTACGGCCACCACCAGCCCATCCACTTCCAGCACCTGAGCTGGCTGTTCGGGCCGGAGACGCTCACGGCCTCGCTCGACCACGACGGGAGCGGCCCGCTGCCGGGCATCAAGTACGACGGCACGTGGGACCTCCGGCCCCACACCGGCCGCATCGTCACCGTCACCGATGACGTACTCACGGACTGGATGCTTCTGATCGGCGAAAGCGACCACCCCCCCGACACCGCCCGGCTGCTCTACCCGGTCACGGTCGAGGAGCAGTCGGCCATCGGGGCGCTCACCAGGTGGGCACACCGGCTCGGCCAGGTGAACCCGAGGATCAGCTCTGGCTACCACGAGTCCGGCGCCAAGAAGGCCCGGCTCATCGAGGAAGAATTCGCCGGTCCGAAGGAATGGTCGGAGGTAATCCTCCGCGGCCCACAGTTCTCGCTGGCCACCCCGGTCGCGAAGCAGCCTCCCCGCACCGGGCGCTACGACGAACCGGTCGACCCACGCTACCTGGACGCCGGTTACGTGCCGACGACCGACTACCGGCGCGCAACCGATATCGAGACCTTCCGTGCCGCCCAGGACCGCTGGCTCGACCACGCAGACCTTGAGGAGTTGCGTGGCTCTCCGGCGGCCGTGAATGATGCACGTCGCGCCCTCGCTGCCGCCGCGGATGCCGATCCCGTCGCCATCGACGACGAGGCGGTAGCCGCCTACCTCCACGGGAGAGCGCGACGGCCCTACACGGACTTCTTCCGAGTCGCCTGGCGCCGGCGAATCGCCAACAATACGTTCCGCAGCCATTTCGTCGCCCTGATTCCACCAGGGCCGGCGCACATCCATGCAGTACACAGCATGTCCCTGAATTCGAATCGAGAAACGGCTCTTACGGCAGGATTCTGGTCCGCATTGGCGGTGGACTATTTTGTACGAGTAACAGGGCGTAGCGACCTTGAGGTAACTGACGCCAATATATTGCCGGCGCCGATTATGGACCATCCGTTGGCCGGGGCGATCCTGCTGCGGACGCTGCGGTTGAACTGCCTGACGTCGGCCTACGCGCCGCTGTGGAGTGAGGTGTTCGACCAGGCCTGGGGTGACGACGGCTGGGTGATCCCCACGCCGAACACTCCGCCGCTCGGTGACGTCCGGCCGGAGTGGGACGTGCGGTCGCCGCTGCGGACCGAGCTGGCGCGGCGGGCGGCGCTGGTCGAGCTGGACGCGCTGGTCTCGGTGATGATGAACATCTCGGCGGATCAGCTCGTCGCCCTGTACCTCGCGCGCTTCCCCCAGCTTCAGGCCTATGAGGAAGACACCTGGTTCGATCTCGCCGGTCGCAAGATATGCGGCGACCGCAACTCGTTCGGGTTCGGCCAGACCAAGGAGCACTACGTCCAGTTGCGTAAGCACCTGGAGGACCCTCGCCACGAGCCGCCGCCGGAAGGGTATGCTGCCCCGTTCCACAAGGCGGACCGGGAGGCGGAGATGCGGCAGGCGCACGCCGCGTTCAGTGCCCGGCTGCGGGCCGCCCAGGACGTGGGCTGGCGGGAGCCTGAGCCACCGGAGTCGGGCGGATGAGGCCGACGTTCGCCGCCGACAGCCTGCGGCGCAACCTGACGCAGTTCCTCACCACGACGTTCGCCCTCGCCGACGCGGACGAACGGGCCGCGCTCGCGCGCTTTCTGGAGCATCCCGAGCACGGCATCTACCGCGGGCCGTACCTGCGTGTCCGCATCCCGTTCCGGCCGGCGGCCGACGGCTGGCAACGACACCTCCAGTGGCATCCGGGCGGGGGCTGGACGCCCTACGAACACCAGGCCCGGGCGTTCGAGCGGCTGAGCACCCTGCATTCCCCGGCCGAGCCGACGCTGGTGACCACCGGCACCGGCTCCGGCAAGACCGAGGCGTTCCTCGTCCCGGTCCTGGATCACTGCGAGCGGGCCGGCCGGGCCGGGCCGGCAGGCCGGCGCGGCGTCAAGGCGCTGCTGCTCTACCCGATGAACGCGCTGGCCTCCGACCAGACGCAGCGCATCGACGAGTTCCTCGCCCGGCCGGGCCTGGAACACGTGACCGCCGGGCTGTACGTCGGCGACGTGGCGGAGACGACCTACGCCCGGGTGATGACCTCCCGCGCGGAGATGCGCCGCAACCCGCCGGACATCCTGGTCACCAACTACAAGATGCTCGACCAACTGCTGCAGCGGGCCGACGACGTGCCGCTGTGGGAGGGTGCCGAGCTCGCGTATGTCGTGCTCGACGAGTTCCACTCCTACGACGGCGCCCAGGGCACCGACGTCGCGATGCTGCTGCGGCGGCTCGGCGCCGTCACCGGCCAGGCCGAGCCGGGCCGTCCGCTCGGGGCCGCCTGCCCGGTCGCCACCTCGGCGACCCTCGGCGAGGGCCAGGGCAGCGACGGCGGCGCGGCCATCCGCGGCGTCGCGGGCCAGGTTTTCGGCACCGTCTTCGACGAGGCGGCGCTGATCGGCGAAGACCGTCAGCGCCCGGAGGAGATTCTCCGCCCGGTCGACTACAACCTGCCGCTGCCGGACCCGGCGGACCTCGCGAGCATTCCCGACCCGGCCCGGGACGCCTGGTCGCTGCGGCGGACCGTGGCGGCCGTGCTCGGCGTGGACACCTTCGACCCGGCCGTGCTCGGCCGGCATCTCCAGCGGCACATCCTCACCCACGCGGTGCTGGGTCTGCTCGGTGACGAGCCCAGGACCGCGGCGGAGATCCTGGAACTGCTCCCACGCCGGGGCGCCTACCGCTGGGGCCTCGCCCTGCAGAACGAACCCGAGGTGGCCGCGCTCGGACTGGCCCGGTTCGTCGGGCTGCTGTCGATGGCCCGCGACCCGGACCGGCCTGAGCTCCCGTTCCTCGGTGTCGAGACGCACCTGTGGGTCCGGGCCGTGTCGCGGCTGCTGCGGGGCGTGGCCCGGCAGCCGACCTTCCTGTGGGACGGCGACCCCCGCCGGGTACCCGTCGCCGACGCCTCCGAGGCCGACGGTGCGGTCGCGGATACCAGTCAGGCGCTGCTCCCGGCGGTCTACTGCCGGCACTGCGGCCGGTCCGGCTGGTCGGCGATCTCGCCCGAGCGCGATCCGCACGAACTCGTCACCGACCCGGCCAAGATCTACCGGGCCGGCGTCGGCCGGGACAAGCGGCGGGTACGCGCCCTGCTCGCCGCGACCCCGGGCGAGATCGCGGGCACCGGCCGCGGCCTGTTCGTGCTCGACTCCGCCGGCAGCCGCCTCCGTCCGTTCGACCCGGCGAAGGACCGCGCCCGGGCCGACCGCCCCGGTTCCGGCAACGGTTCCGGTTCCGGCAACGGTTCCGGTTCCGGTTCCGGCAACGACTCCGGCAACGATGTGGTCGTCCTCGCCGATCTCGGGGACGATCGGGCGGCCAGCCTGGACCGCTGCCCGGCCTGCGGGCTGGACCAGGGCATCCGCTATCTGGGTGCGGGCCTGGCGACGCTGGCCTCGGTCGCCGTCACCCAGCTGTTCACCGGCGGCGAGCTGGCCGGCCGGGAACGGCGCACCCTGCTGTTCAACGACTCGGTGCAGGACGCCGCCCACCGGGCCGGTTTCGTCGCGAACCGCTCGTTCACCTTCTCGCTGCGCTCGCTGCTCGCCGCCCAACTGGTGCCCGGGCAGCCGGTGACTCTCGACGCCGTCGTCGCCGATCTGGTGGCCGCCGCCACCGACCGCGACACCCTTGCCGCGATCATCCCGCCCGACCTGCACGACTCACCCGGTATCGACGCCCTGCTGTCCGGTGAGCACACCGGCAGCCGCGGCACCTGGCGGCTGGTCGCCGACCGGCTGGGGTTCGCCACCGTGCTCGAGTTCGGCCTGCGTTCCCGCCAGGGCCGCACGCTCGAGCTCACCCGCACCGTCGCCGCCGACGTCGTGCTCGACGAACCGGGGAAGGTCGCTGCCCTGTGCCGCGACCTGCTGCTCACCGGCCGGGCCGCGCAGCTCCCGGCCGGGAGCCTGCCCGACGAGGCACGGCTGGAGGCCTTCGTCCGGGGCGTGCTCGAACGGCTGCGCGTCCGCGGCGGCGTCCGCCACACCTGGCTGGCCGGCTACCTCGCCCAGGGCGGCCGCCGGTGGATGGTCTGGGGTGGCCGGCCAGCCGGCATGCCGGCTTTCCCGGAGGGCCTCTCGGCGCCCGCGTTCCTGCTGTCCGGGCCTCGGCGCAACAGCGAGTTCGACCTGCTCACCGCGCGTGGCGGCTGGTACCAGGACTGGGCGCGACGGTGCCTGGGCGGGCTCGACCGGGAGGCCGTCCACGAGTTCCTCGGCCGTCTGCTGCCCGAACTCGCCGGTGCCGGCGTGCTGCGCAGCCACCAGCTCACCGCCGACCCGACACTTTCGGTGTTCGGGCTGCAACCCGGCCACGTTCGGGTCGTCCGGCTCGACGATTCCGCGGCCGAGCTGGCCGGGATCCGCTGCGACTCCTGCTCCTGGGCGCAGACCGTGCCGCCGGAACGGGTCGCCGGCTGGGTCGGGCAGCCCTGCCAGCGGTACCGCTGCGACGGTCACCTCACCGCCGCGCCCGACGCCGCCGCCGTGGGCGACTACTACCGTCGGCTCTACCTCGGGGGCGGGGTGTTCCGGGTGGTGACGGGCGAGCACACCGGCGTCCTTACCCGCGCGCAGCGCGAACAGGTGGAACGGCAGTTCCTCGACGGTACCCGCTACACCGACCCGAACGTGCTGTCCTGCACCCCGACGCTGGAGCTCGGGATCGACATCGGGGAGCTGTCGGCCGTGCTGCTCGCGTCGTTACCGGCTGCGCCCGCGAACTACGTGCAGCGCGCTGGGCGGGCGGGCCGCCGCAGCGGGAACGCGTTCGTGCTGACGCTGCTCGCCAACCGCGCCCGGGACCGTTATTACCTCACCGAACCCCGCGAGATGATCGCTGGCCAGATCGTCCCGCCAGGCTGCTACCTGTCCGCGGTCGAGATCCTGCGGCGCCAGTATGTCGCGCACCTCATCGATCTGGCGGCGCGTCGCCAGCTGCCCGGCGTGCTGCCGCTGCCGCGCCGGGCCGGCGCCCTGTTCGGCCCGACCGGCTGGCTGTCGTCGTTCGGCGCCGCGGCCAAGCGGGCCGGCGCCGACACTGTCGAGGTGTTCCTGTCGCTGTTCGGTGACGACGTCACGGCGCAGGCCGCCGGTGAACTGCGGGTGTTCGCGACCGACCGAGTCGGCGGAATCGGCGGAATCGGCGGAATCGAGGGAATCGAGGGTGCGCTGGCCCGCGTGGACGCCGCCTGGGAAGCCCGGCTGGACGGCCTGCGTCACCGGCTGGCGGCCATCTCGTCCGCCACCGACGCCCTTGCCGACTCCGACCCCGACCAGAAGCGCGAGGCCCGCGGTCTGCGGGCCGAGCAGCGGGCCGTCCGAAAGCGGGTCGCCGAGATCGGCCGGGCCTCGGCGCACGCCACGCTCGTCGAGTTCGGACTGCTGCCGAACTACGCCCTGATCGACACCAACACCATGCTCGAAGCGACCCTGACGTGGGAAGACGGCGGGTCAGGACCCGACGACCGCAGATACCACAGCGAGGTCCGCGAGTACCCGCGCCCCGCCCGGCAGGCGCTGCGTGAGATCGCACCTGGCAACATCTACTACGTCCGGGGATACCAGCATGAGATCAGCGGTCTCGAGATCGGCACGCCGGACAGCCCGGCCTGGGAACACTGGCGGGTGTGCCCCGCCTGCGGCCACGTGCGCACCGAACACGCCATCCAGGACCCGAGCGCCTGCCCTCGCTGCGGCAGCGGCGGCATCGCCGACTCGGGGAACCTGTACCAGGTGCTACGGCCCAGCAAGGTGACCGCGGTTGACCGCCGCGATGACGCGCGCATCCGGGACGACGCCGAGGACCGCGTCGTCCGGGCATACTCGATGGCCCACACGGTGGACGTCGACCCCCAGCAGGTGCTGCGGTCGTGGCGGCACACCGGCATCACCTTCGGGATCGACTACACCCGGACGGCCGTGGTGCGGGAGTTCAACCTCGGCCCGGCGCGGTACGACCGGCCGGCCGGCGACGTCTTCGGCGGCGCCCAGGTTCGGCTCAATCCCTTCCACGCCTGCGTCACCTGCGGCGGTACCCCGGAGGACGGCCCGCCGCCGAGCCCGGCCACCGCGGCGGCAGGCCAGGGTGGCCTGCCCGTGGCGGCCACCGCCACCTCGATGCCGGGAACGGTTCCGCGCGAGGCTCAGCACCACCGGCGGTGGTGTCCGTACCGGCGTTCCCCTTCGGCGGCCCGGCACGTCCCGCTCATCCTGGCGCACGAGCTGCGCACCGAGGCGATCCGCATCCTGGTCCCGGCCGTCACCGCCGCCGTCGACGAACGGATGGCCTCGTTCGCGGCAGCGCTTCGCCTGGGCATCGCGGCCCGCTACGGCGGCGATCCGGATCATCTGCGGATCGTTCGGGCGGTGATGCCCGACGGCGGCCAGCACGGCACCGGGCACGTGCGCCGGTTCCTCGTCGTCCACGACACCCAGCCCGGCGGCACCGGCTACCTGCATCGGCTCTCCGACCCCGACAGCTTCCGGGAGGTGCTCGCCGCCGCGCTGCGGGCCGTCGAGAGCTGCCGGTGCGCCGAGGAAGGACGCGTGGCATGCCACCGGTGCCTGTTACGGGACGCCCGCGACGACGAGTTCCCGCTGATCAGCCGGTTCTACGCGGTGGCGATGCTGCGTTCCCTGCTGGACGGGTGGGACGTCGTCGGTGGCCAGCGCACCGACGAGATCTCGCTGTTCGACCAGGTGGAGAGTGAACTCGAAGCGCGGTTCCTAGCCGGTCTGCTCGACTGGGGCGCCCGTCCCGGAAGCCGGGCGACCGTGACCCGCACCGCAGACACCCATGGCGCACGCACCGCCGACCTGCGCATCAGCCGGCCCGACGGGCAGGTCGTCCACTGGCAGCTGAGGCTGCAGAACACCATTCACGGGACCAGACCAGACGCGCTGTTCGTCCGGGTCGACGCGGCCCCGTCGACTGTCGCGGTGTACCTCGACGGATTCAGCTACCATGCCTCGAAGGAGCACAACCGGATCGCCGACGACGCGGACAAACGAACGCTGCTCCGCGCCCATGACATCGTGGTCTTCCAACTGGCCTGGGACGACGTCGAAGCCTGGTGCGGCCGGCCGGTGGCGCAGCCGCCGGTCTGGCCACCGTACGCCGGCAACGCCCAGGCCGGCGCCCGGGACCTGTATCGGCTCCTGACCGGCCGAGATGTGCGGGAACTGGCCGGCACGGTGTGGGCGAACCCGGTTGAGCTGCTGCTCGCCTACCTCGGGGATCCCGACGCCGAGCTCTGGCGGTCCCGGACGGTCGCGGCGCTGGCCGGCCTGCTCAACCTGCCTGGCTCGCGGACCACCGCGAGCCGCGGCGGCGTGGCGGCAGCGGTACGGGAGGCGCTGACCGCCGGACGGCCGACGACCCGCCCGGGGACGGCCGGACCGGTCACGGTCGTCCGCGTCGAGGACGCCCACCACTGCCCGGTCGTCGTGGTCGCGGATCAGAGCGACGGCGGGCCACCCGTGTGGACCGCACTCGTGCTCGTCGACGACCGCACCGCGACCGTCGCGAACGACACCGATGCCCACCGGCTGCGGTGGGCCGCCTGGCTGTACTGGAGCAATCTGCTGCAGTTCCTTGACTCCGGGGGCGGCGACGGCGTCCAGCTCGCGCGGAGCGCCCTCGGTGAGTTCGACCCGTCGTTGCTCCGGGTCGCGGCGGGATCGGGTGCGCTGTCGGTGCGTCGGTCGGTCCAGCTCGATGCCGAGACCTCGGCCTGGATCGGGACGTCGTCCGGTGCGCATCCCGGGGCGGCTGTCGAGGTAACCGGCCCGGCGCGGCAGCAGCCGGCGGCGGCGGCGGTCGGGCCCGCGTGGCAGGCGGTGCTCAGGATGATCACCGCGACGGAGCCGGGGCTGGTCGAGCTGGTGCGGGAGCTGGCGGCGCGGGATGTGCCGGTACCGGAGGTCGGGTACGAACTCGGCGACGCGGCCTGGCAGGCGGAGCTGGCCTGGCCGGCCGCCAGGATCGGGGTCGTCACCGCGGCCGGGCCGGACGACCCCGAAGGCTCGGGACGCGACGCCGCCTACGCGGCGGCAGGCTGGCTGGTGCGGACCGCGTCCGAATGGCAGGCGTCCGATCTCGCCTCGAACCTCACATCGAATCTCACATCGAACCTCGTAACGAACCCCGCATCGAACCCCGCATCAAGGATCGATGGTCCACTCGGCTCACGGAGGGACAGCCAGTCGTGACCGACCAAGCCAAGGTGACACTTCGCATCCTGGATCGGGCCGACAAGGAGATCCTCAAGCTCACCCGGGCTGAGAAAGGCGGCGTCTACGACTTTCAGAGCGCCTTCCGGCAGAACCCGAACACCCCGAGCCTGCACTTCAAGCGACTCAAGGGCAATTCTCGGCTGTTCTCCGCCCGGATCGGCAAGGATCATCGCGCGTTGCTGCTCCACGTGGGCAACCAGGACTACCTGCTCGTGTCGGTCAAGCACCGCAGCGAGGTCTACGACGGCATCGAGGACAAGTATTCCTACCAGATCAACCGAGTCACCGGCGGCATCGAGGTCGTGGACCTGTCCGCCGTCGGTGACAGCATCGTCGGCCGGTTGTTGCCGCCGGAACGGCAGCTGACCCACACCCGGGTCAGGCCCGCCCAGGTCAGGCCAGAGCCGGCGCCGGGAGCCGGCGACACCGCAGGGGGGGAGCCGGGCGGCCAGAAGGACGTCGAACGGCCGTTGTTCGAGGCCTTCACCGACCAGGACCTGGTCGACCTCGGTGTGGTTCCGGCCCTGCTTCCGCTGATCAGACGGATCGTCGACGAGGACGAGCTGCTCGGGCTCACCGAGGTCGCCCCGCAGCTCACGTCCGACGTGCTCCTGGCGCTGCACGACGGCAAGAGCGTCGAAGAAGTACTCGAACACGTCACCGTGCCGGTGAAGGCCGACAGCCCGGTCGACCCGGAGGACTTCGCCGCGGCGGTTGCCCGGCCGGCGACCCAGGTGACCAGCGACGATGCCGCGCTGCAGGCGGTGCTGGGCGAGTCGTTCGCGCGGTGGCAGGTCTTCCTGCATCCGACCCAGCGCCAGCTCGTGGACCGGGTCTACGGCGGACCGGCGCGGGTCAGTGGCGGGCCGGGAACCGGGAAGACGATCGTCGCGCTGCACCGGGCCGGGCACCTCGCCGCCCGGCTGCCGCCGGGCGATGACAAGCCGATCCTGCTCACCACGTTCAACCGCAACCTTGCCGCCGACCTGCGGGCCCGGTTCCTCGACCTGGTCGGCCCCGACCTCGTCGATCGGGTCGATATCGTCAACATCGACAAGCTCGCGAGCCGGGTTGTCGGTGAGGCCGGGGCGAGCCGTCGCCGGCGGACGATCGACGATGACGCCGCCGTGCGGGAGTGGGCCGCGATGCTTGACGAGGTCGGTGAACGACGGTGGGACGCCGAGTTTCTCGCGGCCGAGTGGGCCGAGGTCGTTCTGGGCCAGGTGCTCCGTTCCCGCACCGACTACTTCAAGGCCCGGCGACCAGGTCGAGGGCGGCCACTGTCCCGAGCCGACCGCGACGCGGTATGGCAACTCGTCGAACGTTTCACCAAGCGCTTAGACGACGCCGGTGTGTGGACGTGGCGCCAGGTAGCCGAATACGCCGCCCGCACCGAACAGGACCGCGCGGCCGCGGTGGTGAGCGCGGCCGGTCAGCCCACCGCTTCCGGCTCCCTGCCCAGGTACCGCTATCGGCATGTCGTCGTGGATGAGGCCCAGGACCTCAACCCGGCGCACTGGAAGATGCTGCGGGCCATGGTCGCGCCAGGTCGGGACGACATCTTCCTCGTCGGCGACACCCACCAGCGAATCTACGATAATTACGTCACGCTTGGTAGTCTCGGCGTGAATATCCGTGGTCGCAGTGCCAAGTTGACGCTGAGCTACCGCACCACCCGTCAGATCCTGTGGACAGCGCTTCGGCTGCTTGCCGGTGAGACGTACGACGACCTCGACGGCGGCGACGACAACCTCGCGGGGTACCGGTCGCTGCTCAGTGGCGGAGAACCCGTGCTCGGTGAGGCTGCCACCTGGGCGGATGAACTGAAGCTCATCAGCGGGCAGATCAGGGTCTGGGAGAGCGCCGGCGACGGTTCGACCAGTGCCGGCGACGGTTCGACCGCCGTGTGCGTGCCGACTCGACGGATGGTGGAGGACGTCGTCACACACCTCGAGGCGAGCGGGATTTCTGCCATCGAGATCGGGCCGGACGGGCCGAAGCGAGCCGACGGCGTCCACGTGGGCACCATGCACCGTTTCAAGGGCCTGGAGTACCGGCGGATCATCATCGGAGGTGCCAGCGCCGGGCTTGTTCCCCGTGGCGTGATCGAGCGGTACCAGGACGTCGACCCAAAGCGGTATCAGCAGGAACGGGCACGAGACCGGTCACTGCTGTTCGTCGCGGCGACCCGCGCCCGCGACGACCTGGCGATCTTCTGGCACGGCCGGCCAAGCCCGTTCCTGGCCACCGCTTGGACGCGGCGTCGCGCCGTTGGGTCGAGCTTGCGCAACTGACGAAGCGCATGCGGGGCGATGCCGACCGGATACCTCAGGCCAGCCCGAGGTCGGCCTTGACGGCCGCGACCCGCCGGCCACGGCGGGCGAGGCAGGCCGGCGTGTGGTCGGCGCGAACCTGGTCGATGATCGCCGTGAGCCGCTCTCGGGCCTCCGGCACGCTCAGTTTAGGCGACACGGTCATGCACTCAACGTACATGCAGGGTATCTTCCTGTATGTGGACATCTCCGCCAGTCTGACCGATCTGGCCCGGGTAGATCAGCCGGCCGGGGCGTCTACTCGGGATCGTAGGCGAGGTTGGGGCGTAGCCAGCGCTCGACGTCGGAGATCTTCAGGCCCCGCCGTCGGGCGTAGTCTTCGACCTGGTCCCGGCCGATGCGCCCGACGGTGAAGTACCGCGATGACGGATGGGCGAAGATGAGACCGCTGACGGCGGCCGCGGGGGTCATCGCGAAGGACTCGGTCAGGCTCATCCCCACCCGCCCGGCGTCCAGCAGGTCGAACAGCGCCTGCTTCTCGCTGTGGTCGGGGCTCGCCGGGTAGCCGAAGGCGGGACGAATGCCGCGGAAGCGCTCGGCGTGCAGATCCTCCAGCGACGGCTTGGCGTCCGGCTCGAACCAGGCGCGTCGCGCCTCAAGGTGGACATACTCGGCGAACGCCTCGGCGAGCCGGTCGGCCAGGGCCTTCACCATGATCGCCCGGTAGTCGTCCTGCCGGGCCTCGAAGCCGGCCGCGAGCGTGTCGGCGCCGTGGACGGCCACGGCGAACCCGCCGATGTGGTCCCCGGCCGGAGCCAGGTAGTCGGCGAGGCTGCGGTTCGGCCGCCCCGCGGGCTTGGCCGTCTGCTGGCGCAGCATCGGCAGGCGCAGCCGCCCCGTGCCACCCGGACCCGACGTGCCACCTGGACCCGACGAGCCGTCGCTGTTCACCGTGCCGACGTCGATCAGATCGATCAGATCGATCAGGATGTCGTCGTCCTCCGCGACGGCGGGCCAGAAGCCGTAGGCCCCGCGGGCCTGAAGGCTACCGTCCGCGATGATCTGATCGAGCAGGACGTTCGCCTCGTCGTACAGCTCGCGGGCCACCGGCTGGTCCAGGATCGCCGGGAACTTGCCCTTCAGCTCCCAGGCAAGGAAGAAGAACTGCCAGTCGATCATCGCGCGCAGCGCGCTGAGGTCCGGGGTGACGACACGGACGCCGGTGAAGGCGGGGACGGGCAGGTCGTCGAACGTGACCTGCTCGCGGTTCGCCCGGGCCTGCGCGAGGGGGAGCAGCGGGCGCTGCTGGCGGTTCTCGTGCTGCTCACGCAGGAGCTTCTGCTCCGCCCGGTTACGCACGGCGAGCTCCCCGGCCCGGTCGGCGTCGAGCAGGTCCGAGACCACGCCGACGACGCGGGAGGCGTCCAGCACGTGGACGGTGGTGGCGTCGTAGGCGGGGGCGATGCGGACCGCGGTGTGCTGGCGCGAGGTGGTGGCGCCGCCGATCAGCAGGGGCAGCTTCAGCCCGCGGCGCTGCATCTCGGTGGCGACCGTGACCATCTCGTCCAGGGACGGAGTGATCAGGCCGGACAGGCCGATCGCATCGGCGCCCTCCGCCACCGCCGTGTCGAGGATGACCGTGGCGGGGACCATGACCCCCAGGTCGATGACCTCGTAGTTGTTGCAGCCGAGGACCACACCCACGATGTTCTTGCCGATGTCGTGCACGTCGCCCTTGACGGTCGCGAGCACCACCGTGCCGTTGCCACGGTTGCCACGGCCGGTGCCGGCGGTGTCGGTGCCGGCCAGCAGCGCCTGCTGCTTCTCGGCCTCCATGAACGGTTCCAGGTAGGCGACCGAGCGCTTCATCACCCGGGCGCTCTTGACCACCTGCGGCAGGAACATCTTCCCGGATCCGAAGAGATCACCGACGATCTTCATGCCGTCCATGAGCGGTCCCTCGATCACGTCGAGGGGGCGGGCCGCCCGCGCCCGGGCCTCCTCCGTGTCGGGCTCGATGAAGTCGACGATGCCGTGCACGAGCGCGTGCGCCAGGCGCTCCTCGACCGGCGCCTCGCGCCAGGACAGGTCCACCGTGCGCTTCGTGCCGCTCCCGCTCACGGTCTCGGCGAACGCGACGAGCCGGTCGGTGGCGTCGTCGCGCCGGTCGAAGAGCACGTCCTCGACGAGTTCGAGCAGGTCGGCGGGGATGTCCTGGTAGACGGCGAGCTGGCCGGCGTTGACGATGCCCATGTCGAGCCCGGCGCGCACGGCGTGGAGGAGGAACGCCGAGTGCATCGCCTCACGGACGATGTCGTTGCCGCGGAAGGAGAACGACAGGTTCGAGATGCCGCCGCTGGTCCGCGCCCCCGGGCAGCGCTGCTTGATCAGCGGCAACGCGTCGAGGAACGCCTTCGCGTAGCCGTTGTGCTCGGCGATGCCGGTGGCGACGGCGAGCACGTTTGGGTCGAACACGATGTCCTTGGCCGGGAAGCCGACCCGCTGGGTGAGCAGGTCGTAGGCGCGGGCGCAGATCGCCACCTTGCGTTCGGCGGTGTCGGCCTGGCCCCGCTCGTCGAAGGCCATCACGACCACGCCGGCGCCGTAGTCGCGGATGCGCCGGGCCTGCTCCAGGAAGGGCTCCTCACCCTCCTTGAGGCTGATCGAGTTGACGACGCCCTTGCCCTGCACGCAGCGCAGCCCGGCCTCCAGCACGCTCCACCGCGAGCTGTCGACCATGATGGGCAGGCGGGCCGCCTCCGGCTCGGTGGCGAGCAGGTTCAGGAACGTGGTCATCGCCCGCTCGCTGTCGAGCAGGTCGGCGTCCATGTTGACGTCGAGCAGGTTGGCCCCGCCGCGCACCTGCTCCAAGGCGACGTCCACGGCGGCCTGGTAGTCGTCGGCCTCGATCAGCCGCCGGAACCGCGCCGAACCGGTGACGTTGGTGCGCTCCCCGATCATGACGAAGCCGGTATCTTCGCCGATCTCGAACGGCTCCAGCCCGCTGAAGCGGGTGCGCGCCGGCGGGGCCGGAACCGGGCGCGGCGCCGCACCGCCGACGGCGGCGGCGATCCGCGCAATGTGCGCCGGCGTCGTCCCGCAGCAGCCGCCGACGATGTTGACCAGGCCCGCGGCGGCGAATTCGCCGATCAGCCGGCCGGCTTCGTCCGGGGTCTGGTCGTAGCCGCCGAAGGCGTTCGGCAGGCCGGCGTTGGGATGGCAGGCCGTGAACGTGTCGGCGAGCCGGGCGAGCTCGGCGACATGCGGGCGCATCTCCTTGGCGCCGAGCGAGCAGTTCACCCCGACGACCAGCGGATGCGCGTGGGCGATGGAGCTCCAGAACGCCTCGACGGTCTGCCCCGACAGCGTCCGCCCGGACAGGTCGACGATCGTCACCGAGATCCACAGCGGCAGCCGCGGGGCGACCTCGCGGGCGGCGGCGATCGCGGCCTTTGCGTTGAGCGTGTCGAAGATCGTCTCGATGAGCAGCAGGTCGACCCCGCCGTCCGCCAACGCCTGGATCTGCTCGGCGTAGGCGGCCCGGACCTCGTCGAAGGTCACCGCCCGGTACGCCGGATCCTCCACTCGCGGGGACAGCGAGAGCGTGACGTTCAATGGGCCGATCGAACCGGCGACGAACCGGCGCCCCCCGGTCTGCCGGGCGGCCTCGTCCGCGGCCTGGCGGGCCAGCCGCGCGCCCCGCAGGTTCATCTCCCGCACCAGCGACTGCAGCCCGTAGTCCGCCTGGCCGATGCTCGTCGCGGTGAACGTGTTCGTCGTGGTGATGTCCGCGCCGGCCGCGAGATACTGCCGGTGCACGTCGAGGATCACGTCCGGACGGGTCAGGTTCAGCAGGTCCGGGTCGCCGGCGACGTCCTTCGGGTGGTCGCGGAACCGCTCCGTGCGGTAGTCGGCCGGGGTGAGCCCGGCGTTCTGCAGCATCGTGCCCCAGGCCCCGTCGAGCACGACGACCCGCTGGGCCAGCAGCTCCCGGAGCTCCCGCTCGCTGGCCCCGACCGTGCTGGCCTCGATCGCGTCTGCCCCGGCCGTGCTGGCCTCGATCGCGCCGTCATGGACGGCCACCTCGTCGACGGACCCGGACCCTGCCATCAGAGCACCTCCCGGTTATGGGAGGCGCCCTTACGGAACGGTGCGGGCCGAGCGTGGCGGACCTGGGCCCGTTGCAGCGCCTCTCGACCTGTGAGTGACGATACCGTGCCATCGTGATCACTTCACGTCGGCTCGAGCGTTTCCTCGCCGTTGCTGCTGTCGCTTGAGAGTCGCACGCCACCCGGGCGGGACACCGGTCCGCGCCGCGCGTGAGCTCATCCGGACTTGGCGGAGGTGCCGGCATACAGCGCACGGATCTGGGCGTCGGTCGGATGGTGGCCCGTGCCCGGGAAACCGACCGTCCAACCGGCGACAAGCACCGCGCGGTCGATGGCACGGTCGGGATCGCCGGTGGCCAGCCAGTAGTGCAGGAACCCGGCGAACAGCGCATCACCCCCGCCGGTCGTGTCCACCACGCCCAGCGGTGCGACCGCCGCGACAGCGCGCACCGGCCGGTCCGCCACCGCCAGCAGGCAACCCCGCGTGCCCAGACCCACGACCACGATCCGTGCCGGTCCCCGGGCAAGCAACTGCCGGGCAAAGGCATCGGGGGGTACGGTGAGGTTCTCCGCCGAGCAGAACACGATCGACGCCCGGGTGAGCCCGTCCTGTGCATAGGCGTCGTCCTGCCCGACCAGGGACGCCAGTCGCACGTCGCTGCCCAGCGCGGCGAGCCCGCGGGCGACGTTGCAGCCGACCCCGGCGACTTCCAGGCGCAGCGACCGGTTCAGATAGCGCACCGGGATGTAGGCGAGGGGGAAACCATCGACCGGGATCGTCTGCTGGACGTTGACGACACCGGCAACCGCCACGGACAAGCCCATAGGCCCGCAGTGTCGCACCGCCGGGCTGAGTGTCGTGAGCATCGTGGGGCCATACCTGCGCGATCTGTGCACCGAGGAACAGCGGAAGCGCTGGCTGCCCGGGGTGGCTGCCGGCAAGGAGGTGTCCATCCGGGCGAGGGTGTCGGTGAGCGCGTCCGCGCGGCTGCGTTCCAGGTCCCCGTAGACCCGCGCCTTGATGGCGGCCAGGGACATCGGTGAGCAGGACCGCGCGATGTCGGTGGCGTAGCGCACCGCGTGGTCCAGTACGTCGCCATCCGTGATCATCTGGTTGACCAGCCCGAGCTCGGCCGCCTCGGCGGCACTGACGGCGTGGCCGGACAGCAGGAAGTCCGAGACCCGGGCGGTGCCCATGATCCGGGGAAGATGCCAGGACAGACCGTATTCGACGACCAGGCTGAGGCGGGAGAAGCCGGAGTTGACGGAGGCGGAGGCCGCGATGAACCGGACCTCCGGGTCGGCGTCCGCGGCACGCAGGGCCTGCGCGTAGGCGGTGGCCATCGGCAGGGTGAACGCGTTCATGACCTCGGGGCGGTTCAGGGTGACGACGGCGACCCCGTCCTCGACCCGGGTCAGAACGGGATCGGCAACGGAGGTCTGGATCGACTCCGTGCTGCTGCGCACCTTTCGCTCGGTTCCCTCGAGGTCGGCGGCGTGCCTGGCGTTCCTGGGCGCGCCCGGCGTGCCGCCGCGCCCGCCGCGCGGACTCCGCAGATCTCATGCCGATGTCGCGTCTTCGTAGCGAATCGTGAGTGATCGTGTGCGTGGACTGTTGGGCAAGAATCCTGGGCTCCCGGCCCTTCGAGTGGTCCCGGTGTCGTGTAGCATGACCTCCAGATCCGGACAGGGACCGTGACTGGCACCTGGAGGGCGACAACTGAAGATCGATCTAGAGCATGGTCCCGTGGTGAAGCCTGGAGTTCACGCCGCCCTGTCAAGGCGGAGGTCGCGGGTTCGAATCCCGTCGGGACCGCGTTCGTAGGGCTAACAGTGCGCTGTGGCTCATACGAGAGTCGCACTACCCGGGGCAGGTAGCTCAGTCGGTACGAGCGTCCGCCTGAAAAGCGGAAGGTCGGCGGTTCGACCCCGCCCCTGCCCACCACCTCTGATCAGGGGATTCGCCTCGCAACTCGGCTCCTAGCGGTCTCGTGAAGATCGTTATGTAGCAACGGGTGTAGCAACAGCCCCGCACGCTTGTGGGGTGTCAGAACTCGGCCACCGGCGTTGACCTGGGCTTTTAAGCGGCTCGTTCGTACTCGTTGATCAGACCGCCGAGGACGGACTGACGCTTGATCCGCTCCTTCGCCAGGTCCGCGACGGCGTGGTCGGGCCGTGGTGGTCGAAGGCCGCGGCCACGGTGGGGTCGTCGTCCGTTGTAGTGCCGTGCATACTCGGCCAGGACCACGCGCAGATGCCGCTCGCCGAAGATCAGCATGCGGTCGGTGACCTCGGTCCGAACCGTGCGGACGAATCGTTCCGCGTAGGCGTTCGCCTGGGGAGCCCGGGGTGGGATCTTGATCGCGGTGATGCCGGCGTCGGCGAGGACCGCGTCGAACGACGCGGTGAACTGTCCGGCGCGGTCGCGGACCAGGAACCGGAAGTCGGCCGCCCGGTCACCGAGGTCCATGAGAAGGTTCCGGGCTTGTTGGGTGGTCCACGGTCCGTCGGGGTGGACGGTGACTCCGAGGACGTGGACGGTGCGGGAGCCGACCTCGATGACGAAGAAGCAGGACAACCGCCGCAGCGTCACCGCGCAGTCCACGTGGAAGAAATCCACCGCCAGCATCGTCGACGCCTGCGTGCGCAGGAACTGCCGCCACGTCGTGTCGGTCTGCCGCCTGGGCGCCGGGGGCAGCCCCAGGGACGTCAGGACCCGGCGGATCGTGGACGCGCTCACCCGGTGGCCGAGTTTGAGGAGCTCGCCCTGGATCCGCTGGTAGCCCCACGTCGTGTTCTCGGTCGCGAACCGCTCGATGAGGGTGACGATCTCCGTGCTGATGGGTGGCCGTCCCGTCCGCCGCGGGTGGGTCCATGTCCGTGTGACCAGACGGCGGTGCCACCGCAGGACGGTGCCAGGAGTGACCAGCCGGTGGGCTCGCAGCGTCTTGGGGAGGAGCCTGATCAGTGCGGCGAGGACCGCCCGGTCTGCCCAGTCCCACCGGGGCTTGGGCTGGGTACGGCGCAGCACCGCGACCTCATGCCGCAACACCAGCAACTCGATGTTCTTGGACGCCGACGAACGACCGAGGAGAACCAACCAGCCACACACCCGCACGAAGATCAGATAGAGCAGGCGCACGGACATAGCTGACCATCATGCCGGCAGCCGCACCGTCGCATCACCCCAGCTCACGGACCCAGGCCGACTTCTGGCACCCCACAGCCACCCCGTCTCATGATCAACCTTCCAGGGGGTCACGTCGCCCGTTATCATCACTCGCGGCGCCCATCCTGTCGGACCCACGCCCAACGCGAGGGCTCAAAGATACCGATCTTAAAACAATCCCAAGCGGGGACTTTGGCAAGGTTGCTGATTCATCAAGCGTATGATCGATAGTAAACCTTGACGTGGCTACCGATCACCTTATTTGCATGACGCGCGGTAGTCCGCAGCAGGAACGGCACGGGGGTAGGGATGCGGAAGCGGCTATTCGCGGCGGTTCGGGCGAGCCTGGCTCGATTCGCCGATGCCCAAACGAACGAGGCGGCCAGCCTCCTGCGGCAAGGCATCAAAACCGGTGATGTCACCGCACTGGACGCGGCCGTGCGTCAATTTTGGCTGGCGGCGAGCGTCACTCCAACTGGCCACCCTGACTACGTGAAACACCTCGCAGACCTTGGTAGCGCCTTAGTCCCCCGGTTTGAGCGCACCGGAAACATGGCCGATCTGAATGCTGCGGTAGATGTCGGCCAGCAGGCGGTAGCGGCCAGCCGACCCGACGACCCCCACCGCGCCATGTACCTGTCCAACCTCGGGAATGCGCTGCGTTTTCGGTTTGAGCGCACCGGAAACATGGCCGATCTGAATGCTGCGGTAGATGTCGGCCAGCAGGCGGTAGCGGCCAGTCGACCCGATGACCCCCACCGCGCTGATTACCTGTCGAACCTTGGAGGCGCACTGCGTTTCCGGTTCGAGCGCACCGGCAAGTCAGCTGACCTGACCGCCGCAATAAATGTACTTGAACAAGCCGCCGAGGCTACGACGTCTAACTACCCGCACCGCGCCATGATACAGGCGAATCTCGGCTTCGCGCTGAGCATCCGGTACGGTCGCACCGGGGCGCTGGCCGACCTGGATGCTGCGGTGGAACAGTGCCGACAGGCGTTGGAGGCCACTTCGCCCGGAAAGTCTAACCGTGCCATGTTACTGTCAAATTTCGGTGTTATTTTGCAGCGCCGGTCTGAGCGCACCGGAGTTCTCGTCGATCTAAATACTGCGGTAGATGTCGGCCAGCAGGCGGTAGCGGCCAGTCCACCCGGAGATCCCAACCGCGCCATGTACCTTTGCACCCTCGGAAACGCACTGAACTTTCGGTTCGGGCGCACCCGGAACCTGCAAGACCTGGACGCGGCCGCGCGACTGTTCCAGGGAGCCGTCGAGGCCAGCTCACCCAGCCACCCCATCCGCACTGCGTGCCTGTCGAATCTCGGAGGCGCCCGGTTGACGCGCTTTCAGTACACCGGGAACTTAGCCGATCTGGATGTTGCGGTGGACACGTGCCGGCAGGTCGTGGCAGCCACCCCATCTGGTCATCCCAACCGAGTCGGACGCCTGTCGAACTTCAGTAACGCCATGGCCGCCCGGTTTGAGTACACCAGGGATTTGGCCGACGTGGATATTGCGGTGGATACTGGCCGACAAGCGGTCGATGCTTGCCCGGCGGATCATCCCGACCGCGCCCTGTGCCTGTTGAATCTCGGGATCGTTCTGCACTCCCGGTTCAGCCGTACCGGAGTGCTGGCCGACCTGGACGCCGCCGTGGATGCTGGCCGGCAGGCGGTCGAGCTAGAGGTTGCATCACCTCGGGTCCGGGTTACGGCGGCGCGAGGCTGGGGCTGGGTCGCAGCGGTGGAGGGGCAGTGGGAGCAGGCAGTTGCGGGGTTCACATCTGCGGTCGTTCTACTCGGGGAGCTCGTGCCCCGGGAGCTGTCCCGCCCGGATCAGGAGGAACTGCTCGCCGAGGTAAGTGGGCTGGGCGCCGACGGGGCGGTCTGTGCGGTCCGCGCCGGTGATCCGGCGCGCGCGGTCGAGCTATTCGAGCAGGGCCGGGGAATGTTGTTGGGTCGGGCCTTGGATACTCGCGCTGACCTGAGTGAGCTCCGGGAAAAGCATGCGGAGCTGTATGATCGGTTCGTCGCACTGGCCGCCGACCTTGACTCGCAGGAGACGGCCCGCTTCGGTGGCCTGTGGCAGGCAGGCGGCGAGATGAATGGCCGCTTGGAGGACACCGAATGGCTAGGTCGGCGTCGGCGAGCGGCACGCATGGAATTCGATCAGCTAGTCAAGAAGATTCAGCACCGCCCTGGTTTTGAAGATTTCCTGCGGCCCCTTACGCTGACGAAATTGACCCAAGCGGCGGTGAGTGGCCCAGTCGTGATAGTCGCAGTGTCCCAGTTCGGCTCGTACGCGCTGATCCTTACCGAGGCTGGCGTCGCCGAGCCGATCCCGCTGGCCGGGCTGAGCCCGGACGCAGTCGCCGAAGAAGTACACGAGTTCCTGACCGCCTTAGGCACGACCGCGTCACGGGATGCGAACCGGGACGATCGGGAGCAGGCGGAAGCTCGGCTATCGGGGACCTTGAGCTGGTTGTGGGACCGTCTCGCCGGACCGGTGCTAGACCACGTGGACAGACTCGGCTTGCTCTCCGCCTCGGGCCTGACCGGCGGCGAGCTGCCTCGGATGTGGTGGTGCCTGTCTGGGCCGCTGTCGTTCCTGCCGGTGCACGCCGCCGGCCGGCACGAGACCCGGTTCGACCCGCAACCCTGCACGGTCATCGACCGGGCAGTGTCGTCATACATCCCGACGCTGCGGGCACTGGTCCACGCCCGCCGCGCCCCCAGCAGTCGGAGAACGCCGCGGCCTGCGGGAAAGGTGGCGGCGGTTGCGATGCCCAGCACACCCGGGGTGTCCGACCTTCCCGGCGCGGAATCCGAACTCAACGTGCTGCATCGTCATTTGACCGGTCGAGTCGGCTCGCTTGTAGGCCCAGAAGCTCGGTGGGACACGGTGCACGCTGCACTGCGCGAGGCGACATGGGCCCACTTCGCCTGCCATGGCTACAGTGACGTGGCCGCGCCGTCGACCAGCCGCCTTCTACTGTACGACCATCGGGAGCGGCCGTTCACCGTGGTCGATGTCGCCCAGCTCCGCCTCGACCATGCCGAGCTGGCGTACCTGTCGGCCTGCTCCACGGCCCGCCCCGGCGGCGCTCTCGCCGACGAAGCGATCCACCTGGCGTCAGCGTTTCAGCTCGCCGGCTACCGGCACGTCATCGGCACCCTGTGGCCAATCGACGACGACACGGCGATCGGTCTCGCCGACGAGGTCTACGCCGCGCTGACAGGCTCCGGCCCGGTCGAACCCGCCGTCGCCCTGCACACCGCGACCCGGAGGCTGCGCAACCTGCATCTGGCCGAACCGTCGCTGTGGGCGTCTTACATCCACAGCGGAATCTGAAACCACCTAACCACTCTGGAGAAGCGTGATCTCTCCGGAACCACATCTACAGAGGAGAACGCCACTCCATGGATGACGCCATCGGCGTCTTGGCCGCCGCCCGTGCGATCCGCCCCCTGCTGACGCGCTTGATCGGCCCCAACGCCGCAACGGACCTCGCCCGCTGCATCGACGAGCTGCTTGCCGACCCCGACCCCACCGTCGCCGCGACTAAGCTGCGGACGGAGCTCGGCGCGCACCCCGACACCGCCTGGTTCCTGCAACGCGTCCTTGCCGACGCACCTCACTACCGCCCGCCCAACCTAGTCCGCACCCGCACGCAGCCCGGCGGTGACCCCGACAACGTCGACGCCGGACCGACAAACAGGGAACGTCGTGGTTCGGATCTTCTCTTGGGTGGCCTCGGGCCTGTCGACGCTGAGCGCTACCGATGCCCCACGCAGGGCTGCCAGTTCGACTGGGAACGCTACGACGGCCAGGAAACACCCCCAGACTGCTGCCCGCGCCACCAGATCCCCCTGATCAGGGCCTGACAAGCGGTGCTCGGCGCATTCTGGGAAGCCATCGGCGGCAAGCTCGCCGACCGGTGGGCTGCCGTAGCCGCCCCCGCGCTGATCTTCTGGCTCGGCGGGCTCGCTGCCTGGACCCACCACCGCGGCGGCCTGCACACTCTCGACGACCAGACCCGCTGGCTTGACCAGCAGGCCACCGTCACCCAGGTCGCCGTGCTCCTGACCGCCCTCGTCGTGGTCGCTGCCAGCGGCGTCGCGGTCGCCAGGCTAACTCGCCCGGCGCTCCGCCTCCTCGAAGGCTACTGGCCCGGATGGACCGGATCCCTGGCCAACCGGCTCGCCTACCGCGCCGCCGACCGCGCGGACAAGGAACGCACCGCCCTCCACCAAGCTCGCGCCCGGCTGCGCACCCAGCCCACTCCCTCCGACCGTGCCACCGTCGCGCGCCTCGAACGCCGCCGTCACCGCCGACCCGTCGCCCGCGCTGACTACCTACCCACCCCGCTCGGCAACCTGCTACGCGCCGCCGAAACCCGGCCTGCCCACCGCTACGGCCTCGACACCGTCATCGTCTGGCCCCGACTCTGGCTCGTCCTGCCCGACAGCACCCGCCACGAACTCCTCGCCGCTCGCGCCAGCCTCGACACCGCCGTCGCCACCAGCCTGTGGGCCCTGCTGTTCTGCGCCTTCACCCCCCTAGCCTGGCCCGCCTTACCCGTTGGTCTCACCATCGCCGCCGCCACGATCACCTTCGCCGTACCAGCCCGCGCCCAGACCTTCGGCGACCTCATCGAAGCCGCCTACGACATCCACCGCATCGCCCTCTACCAGCACCTCCGCCTACCCATACCAACCAGCCCTCAGGAAGAACCCGCCGCCGGCCGAGCACTCACCACCCTGCTCTGGCGCGGCACCCACGACCCGAACCTCACCTACACCCCACCATCCGGACCCGAGCCCTGATCCACACGGGCACGCTCTCAACGCAGACCAGACCGCTACAGCTCCGACTTCCATTCCCGTCGACTCCTCAACAGCTGCCCGACCTGATGGACAGCCGGACGGGCGGCTGTTGAGGACCGGGCGATTCCTACCCGCCAGTCGCTCACCCTTC
>NZ_CDWWEW010000005.1:2656-42474 GCF_977966315.1 Frankia sp. CeRuru1 | reverse complement strand
CCTTATGGGGGTGGGGCCGGGGGGTCGGGAGTCCTCGGCCTGCCCCGCTGTCGTCTCGACGCGGACCCGATCCTCCCGTATGCTGGGATGAAAAATTGAAAGTTTCTTCAATTTACATGATCAAAAGTATGGGGTGAGCGAGATCTTGGACACAGCGCCCCCCGTGGAGCCGTGCCGTGCGATAAAGAGCCGTTTTCCGGCTCCGAAGTGTGGTAACGAACAGTTGATAAATTCTGTAACTGGCGGGAAGGCCGCCATCGGGCGCGAACGGGTCGCGGCGCTGCTCATCATGCCGACGTGGTCTCTGGGTGGGCGGTCGCCGGTACTCCGGCCAGGTTGGTACCTCGGCCGGTAGGCCCTGGCCGGAGCTGTGCGGAGTCGACGGGAGGTGGCTCGTGACGAGGCGAGTTCCGCTGTACCAGGCTAAAGCGGAATTTTTTCGCATGCTTGGACATCCGGTGCGGATTAGGGTGCTGGAGTTGCTGCAGGACGGGCCGATGCCGGTGCGGGATCTCCTGGCCGCGATCGAGGTGGAGCCGTCGAACCTTTCCCAACAGCTCGCGGTGCTGCGCCGGTCCGGGATCGTGACCGCGACGCGGGACGGCCCGACGGTGGTGTACGCGCTCGCGGGCGGGGACGTGGCGGAGCTGATGCGCGCGGCCCGGCGGATTCTGACCGAGATGGCGGCCGGGCAGGCCGGGCTGTTGGCCGAGTTGCGCGAAGCGGGGACAAGCTCCTCATGAGCATGAAATGTGGTGGACCGATTCCCGGGAGTCCCGCCGAGGGGTCGCCTGGGGGACCGGCGCGCACCCGACGGAGTCGGGCACGGGTGGAGCCGGCGTGACGCCCTCTGGCCCGGCTGTCCCGGCCGGTTCAGCCGGTCCAGCCGGGGTCAACCCCGCCTACAGCGTCACGGTCCGCGTTCCGCACCGGGCCACGATGATTATCGAGGCGGTCATCGCCGCGGCCCCCGGCCCCGTGATGTGCTACGCGGACGAGCCGGATCCCGGGGGCGGCCGGCGGATCACGTTGGATGCCGACAGCGGGTCCACATTGACCTGGCTGGTCCGGGCGCTACGGGAGCGGCTGGGTGCCGATCTGTTGCAGACCGAGGATCCCGTCTTCACCGTCGCGTCGACCGGCAAACTCGCCCAGTGTCTCCGCGCGTCGGTCATGACCGGTCACGATCTTGCGTTGTTGGACGCTGACGCCGATCGCCGCGTCATCAGCCACCTGGCCATGCACCCGGCGCACACCGACCGGTTCACCGGCCGGCCGCGCCGGGTGGCGCTGCTCACCGACGGCAGCGCCGTCCTGGACTTCGAGCCGCTGGCCGCTGAGGCGGCCCTGCCAGCGGTCGAGTCCCAGGCGGTCCACCTGCACCGGGCGACCGGGTTCGACGTCATCCCCATGCCGATCGCCGCCCGCACCGCAGCCGAGCTCGCCGCGGCGATCGGCATGCTCGCTCCGGGATTCGCCGCCACCGTCCTGGTCCACACACACGTCCGCCGTATCGACGCCGCCCGCGCCGCGCTGCGGTCCGCCGCCCCGTATCTGCTGCTCGACACCGTCAACGACGGTCTCGCCGTCGCCGCCGCGGCCGCGGTCCTCAACCATCTCCGGGCGCGTGACCTCGCGCCGGGGCGGGCCCGCGTCGCCGTCGTGGACCCGGCTCGGGGCGGCGATCTCGCCGGCTTACTGATCGGTGTCGGCATCCACGAGATCACTCTCTACGATCCGGTCGATTACGGCATCCAGCCGCTGCACCTGCTCGCCCCCGAACTCGATCTGATCGTCGACCTGATCGGCTTGGCGGCGCCACCCAAGGGCGTTCCCGTCCTGCGGACCCGCCCGGAGACGCCCCCTCCGCTGGCCCGCGCCACCTCGGGCCCGCGCCCGCTGCACGCGCTGCCCGGACTGCTGCGGGCGGTCGTCACCACTCGCCGCCCGGTCACCCCCGCTGCCCGCCTCGCCGCCGTGCACGCCCTCGTCGGTCAGACGCCGCCCGGCAGCGTGCTGCCTCCCCTCGACCATCCACGGCTCGCCCCCGCCGTTGCCGCGGCCGCCACCCACGCCCTCACCGCGCCGGAGTAGCTCACCGCGCTTCCGGCGGAGGTGGTCACCTGGAGGTGGTCACCTGGTAGGGGGTGGTGGGGCCCGCCACCGACAGGCCCACCGGCGAATCTCGGCGAATGATCGTCCGTTGGGAGGACCGTTCCTCATGAACGGGATGAACAGGGTGCGTCGTCATGGGCGGCACTCTCCCGCCGGCATTGCGGATGCGGAAGTACGGCGGCCCCGGTCCGGTCTTTGCAACACATCGTCCAAAAATGCCCTAAAGGGCCGTGTCCAAAAATGCCCTAAAGGGCCGTACGGCCATATTCCAGTAATGCGCCACCCCGGTTCTTCGGCCTGCCGGGAAGCCCGAGCCGGACCGGCACGGCCGAGGAATCGACATGGCCGAGGAGATGACACCGGGCCGAGGACGCTCGTGCGTCCGAAGCCGGCCGGCCTGGCGTGGGGAGTTCCACGTCGCGGGTGGCCTGGTCACGTTGGGAAGGGGGTACGAATGCTGCTCCGCGTGACCAGCCATCCGAAGAGTCTTTCCTGGCCCGGCGGGACGTCTCAGCTCGGCGCGGGGACGAGGTCCAGCAGCGCCTGAGCGGCAAGCTCGTACCCGAGGGCCCCCAGGCCGACGATCACTCCCCGGGCGAGCGCCGAGAGAATGGATTCGTGCCGGAAGGACTCCCGGGCCCAGACATTGGAGAGATGGACCTCGATCCACGGGTTCGGATAGTTGGCCAAAGCGTCGCGAAGGCTCCAGCCATACATCATCAGCGCACCTGGATTGACGATCGCGCCGATCGAGCCGTAATTATCTTGAATGGTGTTGATCAATTCACCTTCGGATTCACGTTGCACGGAGACCAGTTTCCATCCTCGGTCCGAGATCCGAGCCGCGACGGCCGCCTCGATATCGGCCAGTGTCGCCGTGCCGTAAACTTCCGGCTGGCGCCGGCCGAGTATGCCCAGATTGGGGCCATTCAGGAGAAGTAGCGTGGGCACGGCACCTCGCAGACAGGCTGGCCGGCTCGACGGCCGGCGTCTCTTATCCGGATATCCGGAACCCCACATTTATAGCAAAGCCATCTGCTGGACACCTGTGAGCTGGGCGGATTGGCTGAGATGTTCTTCTAGAGTTCATTTGTAGCCCGTCCGTTGATGCTGATGTGTCACATCCGGAGGTCGATGGGAAACCCGGGGGTACCGAGGTACCGTCCGTCATGCATCCTCTTGTGTGGATTCCTTCGCCGGTCGCGATAATGGAACTGTCGACGGAACCTTGATCCCGGCGCGGAGAACAACGGTATGGCCACAGGTAAGAAAAGGGTGGGGATCGTGATCGGTAGAGCAGGGCATGCGCCGGAGTTGCCAGCCTGGCCGCAGTACTCCGACGAGGAGCGCGGTGGTCTGATCCGGGCGTTGGAACAGGGCCAATGGTGGCGCATGGGTGGCAGCGAGGTCGATACCTTCGAGCGGGAATTCGCTGCCTACCATGGGGCCGGCCACGCCCTCGCCGTAACCAACGGGACGCATGCGTTGGAGCTCGCGTTGCAGGTCCTGGGGGTCGGACCCGGCAGTGAGGTCATCGTGCCGGCGTTCACCTTCATCTCCTCCTCGCAGGCGGCCCAGCGCCTCGGCGCGGTGGCCGTGCCGGTCGACATCGACCCGGACACGTACTGCATCGAGGTCACCGCCGCGGCAGCTGCGGTGACCCCACGCACTCGGGCGATCATGCCGGTGCATATGGCGGGCCAGGTCTGCGACATGGACGCCCTGGCGAAGCTGTCCGCGGATGCCGGGGTCCCGCTGATCCAGGACGCGGCGCACGCGCACGGTGCGCAGTGGCAGGGTAAGAAGCTCGGTGAGCTGGGCTCGGTGGCGGCGTTCAGCTTCCAGAACGGCAAGCTCATGACCGCCGGTGAGGGCGGCGCCGTCACCTTCCCCGACGCCGAGCTGCACGAACTCGGCTTCCTGCGGCACAGTTGCGGGCGGCCACGCACGGACCGCCGGTACTTCCACCAGACCTCCGGGTCGAATTTCCGGCTCAACGAGTTCTCCGCCGCGGTCCTGCGTGCCCAGCTCGGCCGCCTGGCCGGCCAGATTGACACGCGTGAGGAGCGCTGGCCGGTGCTGGCGGGGGCGCTTGCCGACATCCCGGGCGTCGTCCCGCAGGGCCGCGACGACCGGTGTGACCGCAATCCGCACTACATGGCAATGTTCCGGTTGCCCGGGTTCAGTGAGGAGCGCCGCAACGCGTTCGTCGACGCCCTTGTGGACCGCGGGCTGCCCGCTTTCGCCGCGTTCCGGGCGATCTACCGGTCCAACGGCTTCTGGGAGACCGGCGCCCCGGACGAGACGGTGGACGAGATCGCGAAGCACTGCCCGAACACCGAGGCAATCAGCGCGGACGGCATCTGGCTGCACCACCGGACGTTGCTCGGCACCGAAGAACAGATGCACCAGGTCGCGGCCATCGTGGCCGAGACCCTGGCCGAATTGTGAGCCGAGGCGAGACCGGGAACCCCAGGCGGACTCCGCTGCGGATCGCCGTGGTGGGGCTGGGCTGGGCCGGCCGGTCGATCTGGCTTCCCCGGCTGCGAGAACACCCGGAGTTCGTCGTGGTCACGGCCGTCGATTCCGATTCCGAGGCTCGCCGGGCGGCGGCCGGGGCCGACCCGGGCTTGGCCGTGCTCGCCGACGTCGACGAGATCGACCGGACTCAGGTCGATCTTGCGGTCGTGGCGGTGCCCAACCACCGGCACGCCGACATCGCCGCCCGGCTGCTGAGCGCCGGTGTTCCGGTTTTCTTGGAGAAGCCGGTGTGCCTGAGCTCGGCCGAGGCCGACCGGCTCGCGGCGGCCGAGCGCGCGGGCGACGCCATCCTGCTCGCCGGGAGCGCCGCGCGGTACCGGGCGGACGTCAGCCGGCTCTACGAGCTCGCCGACGGGCTCGGTGCCATCCGGCACGTCGATCTCGCCTGGATCCGGGCCCGGGGCATTCCCGACGCCGGCGGCTGGTTCACCCGGCGGGACCTCTCCGGCGGCGGGGCCCTGGTCGACCTCGGCTGGCACCTGCTCGACACTCTCATCCCGCTGCTGGGCAGCGTCCGTTTCCAGCAGGTGGTCGGGACGATCTCGGATGACTTCGTCAGCGACGGCTCCTGGGCAGCCTCCTGGCGTCACGACGATGGCACCGGGCCGGCCGTCGGCATCGACGGTGACGTCGAGGACACCGCACGTGGCTTCCTGGTCACCGAGAACGGGGTCTCGGTGTCGTTGCGGGCGAGCTGGGCCTCGCACGAGGCCCGGGACGTCACCCTGATCAACGTCGAGGGCGCCGCGGGCACCGCGTCGTTGCGCTGCACGTTCGGTTTCGGCCCGAACCGGCAGGATCATTCGATCCTGACCCGCACCCGGGCCGGCGAGACCATGGCGGTGCCTGTGCCCGCCGAACCGATCGGGACGGAGTACCGCCGTCAGCTCGACGAACTGCCCGGGCTGCTGGCGGATCCCGCGTCCCGGGGGCGGGCGATCGAGGAGGTTCGCCCGACCATCGCCGCCATCGAGAGGTTCTACGAGTCCGCGCGCTCGCACCGGTCCGTCGCGCTGCTCGCGCACGCGACTCGCTGAGGCCACGCGGCCACTACCTGTGTCACACGACCTGCGTCACGAATATCGAACGGCACCCAACGCCGAGCCCGGGGGGCACGTGGGAACTGAGCTGAAACCCTGGTCCGCCATGACCACCACCGGGACCGGGGCGGCGTCCGGAGCGCGGAAACGTGCGGTCATCTTCGATCTCGACGGGGTGCTGGTCGACAGCTTCGGAGTGATGCGACAGGCGTTCACGATCGCCTACGCCGAGGTCGTGGGTCCCGGCGAGCCCCCGTTCGAGGAGTACAACCGGCACCTGGGACGGTACTTCCCGGACATCATGCGGATTATGAATCTGCCGCTGGAGATGGAGGAGCCGTTCGTCCGCGAGAGCTATCGGCTGGCCCACCAGGTGGTGCTCTTCGAAGGGATCGCCGCGCTGCTGCGGACCCTGCACGAGCGCGGCCTCGGGCTCGCGGTCGCCACCGGCAAGGCCGGTCCACGGGCCCGGCACCTGCTGGGTGAGCTCGACATTCTGCCGATCTTCAATTATGTCATCGGCTCTGATGAGATCGCCCGTCCCAAGCCGGCGCCGGACATCGTGAACCGGGCACTCGAGCTGTTGGGCGTGGCGCCGAGTGAGGCGATGATGATCGGGGACGCGGTCGCCGACCTGGAGAGCGCGCGTGCGGCCGGCGTGATGGCGGTGGCCGCGCTGTGGGGCGAGGCGGACGGCGCCGAGCTGGTCGCGGCCGAGCCGGACGCGGCGCTGCGCCGGCCCGCGGAGTTGCTGTCCCTTCTCCGGCCGCACCCGGTCGAACCCGCCGGCACCGCCGGTGTCCCCGCGGCTCAGGCCGGCCGACCGATCCTCGCCGGCGACTGAGCCGCCAGGAGCGCTCCGAACAGGGAGGACAGGCCGCCCAGCAGCGCCGGGCGGATGGGCGCGGGCGGATGTCCCGGGCGGGCAAGGGCCTGGGCATGCTCGGCGACCGCCTGCGGAAATCCAGGCAGGCCGGCCGCGAACCCGCCGCCGACCACCGCCATCGCGGGATGCAGCAGTTCGGTCAGCCCGACGACGGCCGCGGCGATCGCCGCGGCGCTCTCGCCCACTGTCCGCACCGCCCAGGGGTCGGCCGCGAGCCAGGCCGCGCGCAGGTCTGCGAAGGTCACCTCCGCACCACGCCGCTGGGCGGCCCGGCGCAGGGTGGCCGGCCCGGATGCGGTTGCCTGCACACATCCGCGGCGGCCGCAGTCACAGCTGGGCCCGCCGGACGAGATGATCAGATGTCCGATCTCGCTGGAGCCGCGACCGGGCCCCGGGCAGGACCGGCCGCCGAGCACGATCCCGCCGCCGACGCCCGTCCCGACCCCCAGGTAGACCACGTTCTCACAGCCGGCCGCGTCCGCCTCCGCGAGCGCGGCCAGATCGCCGTCGTCGCCGCAGACCACGGTGGTGCCCGGCAGCAGATCCCGCAGCGCGGCGCCGAGGTCGAGCCCGGTCCAGGCCGGCCGGCCCGGCCATGTTGTGACCCGGCCGGCGGCGTTGATGGTTGCGGGCATCGCCACGCCGACGGCGTCGACCCGACCGCCCCATCGGGCGGTCAGCGCGGCAACGTGTGCGGCGAGATCGTCGATGTCCTGGGTGGCAGTCGCCGACGGCGACCACTGGAAGGTTGTCTCCACCGGCCTGACGCGACCGTCCGGTCCGTCCGGTCCGTCCGGTCCGCTCGGTCCGCTCGGCCTGGCCGGGCCGACCTGCTCGTCGCCTCCTGTCGGGTCCGCCCCGGCCTGTGCCGCCCCGGCCTGTGCGGCCTCGATGCGCAGCGCGACCTTGGTGCCGCCCACGTCGATACCCAGACAGCCGGTTGGAGGTTGTGCACGCATGAGCCCTCGCAGATCGTCAGGCGGGTGCCGCCGGGACGAGATCGAAGAACGAGCGGTAGAAGCCGATCTGGTGGGCGAGCATGTGGATGCCCGGATGGGTCGGCAGGCCGAGTGCGGCCGCGGCCCGCAGCAGGCGGGTGTCGGGCGGTTTCATGATGATGTCCGCCACGACGCAGCCCGCCGCGAGCCCGTCCGGCGGGAAGGGGAGCGGATCGTCTGGACGCAGGCCGAGCGGCGTGGCGTTCACCGCGAGATCGACATCGTGCAGCAGGGGTGCCGCGACGCCGACGGCGCGGCCCGGCCAGTGCTCGTCGAGGCGGGCGAGCAGGCCGTCGCGCTTCTCCCGGTCCGGATCGTAGATCGACAGCCGCGTGCTGCCGGCGTCGAGCAGCGCGGCCGCGATGGCGCTGCCGGCGCCGCCCGCGCCCAGTAGCGAGACCCGCGTTCCGGCCACCGGGCGTCCGGCGGCCGTCAGCCCCCGGACGAATCCCGCTCCGTCGAAGTTGTCGGCCTGCCAGCGCCCGGACGGGCCGCGGCGCAGTGCGTTGGCGCTCCCGCTGATCGCGGCCGCCGGACTGCGTTCGTCGGCGAGGGCGCATGCGGCGACCTTGTGCGGAATCGTGATCAGGATACCGTCCAGGTTCTCGATGCGCCGGAGTCCATCGAGTACGGCGGGGAAGTCCGCCGGCCGGGCGTGCACCGGTACGAGGACGGCGTCGAGCCCGAGTTCGTCGAACAGCGGATTAAGTAACGACGGCGCCTGTACCTGCTTGACGGGATCCCCGACGACGGCGAACAGGCGGGTGGTGCCCGTGATGGCACGCGGGGCCGGTGGCATGGGCCTCAGGCCAGCGGCCCGCGCGGCATGTCGCCGAGCGTCTTCATGACCAGGTCTTCCGGAATGTCGCCCACCAGCTGTGGGCCGTCCGCGCCGTCGAGCACGAAGGTGAGGCCGGTGTTCGTCGACTTCTTGTCCAGACGCATCACGGCGACGAGCTCGGCGGCGTCCGCCTCGGTGGGCAGGGCCGTCGGCAGCCCGTACCCGCGGACCACGTCCAGGTGCTCGCGGACCCGATCGTCCCCGATCCGGCCGAGCTCCCTGGCGAGACGGCCGGCGAATACGGTGCCGATCGCCACCGCCTCACCGTGGCGCAGCGCGAAGTCGGTGGCGCGCTCCAGGGCATGCCCCAGGGTGTGGCCGTAGTTGAGGATGTGGCGCAGGCTCGAGTCCCGTTCGTCCCGGGCGACGACGGCGGCCTTGAGCGCCACGCTGGCGGCGATCTGCTCCGTCACCGGCAGACCGCGTAGGTCCCCGGTGCCGATGAAGTGGGCCCGCGCGATCTCGCCGTAGCCGTTGATCCACTCCCGTTGGGGCAGGGTCCGCAGGTAGTCGGTGTCGCAGAGGACGGCGCTGGGTTGCCAGTAGGCGCCGAGGAGGTTCTTGCCGGCGGGCAGGTTCACCGCCGTCTTCCCGCCGACGCTCGCGTCCACCTGGGCGAGCAGGGATGTCGGGAGGTGTACCACCGCCACGCCGCGGTGGTACAGCGCCGCAGCGAGTCCGACGACGTCCGTGGTGGTCCCTCCGCCGCAGGAGATGACGACGTCTGACCGGGTCAGCCCGAAAGCCGCGAACCGGCCGCAGAGCGCCTCGACGTTCGACAGGTTCTTGTCCGTCTCGCCGTCCCGTGCGGCCAGCCGCAGCACCGGCACGCCCGGGTCGGGGACCGCGTCCTGCGGCCGCGCCGAGACGATGACGGCCCGCCGGGCGCCGATCCGCGCGACGATGTCGGGCAGGATTCGGCGGACCCCGGGACCGATATCGATCGGATAGCTGCGTGAGCCGAGGTCCACCGAGACCCGTCGATGATCGGCGGTGATCCGCTCGATCGGGCTCGTCCGCTGCGCTGTGAGCATGCCCGTCAAGGTGTGCCTTCCGGATCCGCGGTCGCGTGCTAGCGCCTGCCTGGTGCGTTGCGGTGGTGCGTTGCGGTGGTGCGTTGCGGTGGTGCGTTGCGGTGGTGCCTTGCGGTGGTGCCTTGCGGTGGTTCTGCACGGGCCGCCGCGGCAATTCTGCCGCGCCCGGGAGTCGCCCCCCTTCCGTCGGGTCGGGTGTGAGCCATCGCACCTCCTCCCGCTCGTCTTCGTCGCTCGCGCGCGCCGCCGACGCCCCGCGTGGGTCGCTGCCCCGCGTGGATCCGTGCCTTTGTGTGGATCCGTGCCCCGCGCGAATTGGTGCATGGTGCACGCAGAGTAGGGTCGTGTGGTGGGTTCAGACGACGGCGCGAGGCTCGCGGCAGCGCTCGGACTTCTCCTCACCCGGCCGAATCGGACGCGTCTGTTCGGGGAGCTGCTCTCCTCGGCGGACGTCGGACTCGACGAGGCTGTCTACCCCGTGCTCAACGGTCTGGCCCGCACGGGCCCGACCACGGCGCGCAAGCTGAGCATGGAGATCGGCATCGACCGTTCGGTGGTGAGTCGGCACAGTGATCGTCTCGAGGTGCTCGGGTTGCTGCGCCGTTCGGCCGATCCCGATGACGCCCGCGCGGTCCGCCTGACGCTCACCGACGAGGGCCGGGCCGCCATCGATCGCTCTCGACGTCGGCTGGCTGACGTCTTCCAGCGCATGCTCGACGACTGGCCCGCCGAGGACGCGCGCGCCTTCGTCGCCGGCATGGAGCGCTTTGTCGCGGAGGGCGCGCTCAAGCCCGCGGGGCGACCTGGATACGCCCGCGGAACATCGGGAGGCCCGTACCCACAGGGAGGCCGCCCGGCTCGGGGGGTGCCGAGCGGCCTCGATTGATGATGACATTTGGATGGCCGCCGAGACAAGTCCGCGAGGACGGCAGGTTTCGGACAATAATCACCAACCGTCCCGTCCGGCGCCCCCGGGGATGAGTTCGATCAGTAGTCCGGAACCCGCGTCGAGATAGGCCTGTCGCGGGTTCCGCGCGTCCGGCCGGAGCTGCTCGACCAGGCATCCCGCGGCGACCGCCCGGTGCAGGCACGCCGGCAGGTCGTCGACCTCGTAGCCGATAGAGAACATCCCCTCGCCGCGTTGGTCGAGAATTTCCCGCCCTGTCCACGGCCGGTCGCCGGGTTCCACCAACTCGACCAGGCTGCTGCCGAAGCGGCCGAACGCGATCCGGACGTTCTTGATCATGATCGGTCGATCGCGCCAGACGGCGGGGCCGGAGACGACCCGCGACTCCCACGCGTCGACCCCGAGGGAGACGGCGTACCGTTCCCGGGCAGCATCGAGGTCCGCGACGAGGATGCCGAGATGGTGGAACGTCAGCTCGCCCAGCATCTTCTCGATGACCCGCGCCGCCAGCAGGGCGGAGGCCGGTAAATGGGGTGTGGTGCGGACGGACGGCGACGCCGGATCCGGCGTCGTCCGGATCGGGTCCTCCCGATTCTGGATGATTGTCTCCATCACCGCGGCTCCCTCCAGGCCTCTGGCCCGGGCAGAGGGCGAGGACGCCGATCGTATCGCCGTCCTCCGGGCTGTTCTCGCCGTCCCGCGGGTACCATCGATTAGGATGATCCCGTCGCGGATGGACGCGGGACGGCCCCGGCCTTTAGCGGCCCGGCCTTTAGAGGGTTGCCGGAGTGGGCACCCCACCCGTGCGGGTGAGTAGATCGTCGAGGTCGTACTCGTACCAGCGGCGGAGCGGCTCGGGGGAACTCGTGCGCCCCCACTCGTACATGCGGCGCTGGGCTTCGAAGGAGCCGTCGTGCCAGCGGCGCAGCACATCGCCCAGCCGGAGCGGAGTGGGGAGGAAGTCGGCGCCGCCCAGCAGAGTGGCGAGCCGCTCGACGGCGGCGGCTGGGGCCAGCCGGCCGGCCTCGACCTCGTCCATCACGGCGTTGAGCGAGTCGAAGAAGGGCTGGAATTCCGGCAGGTCGGGGCAGAAGGTGCCCAGATGTGGCGCGTCGAGCAGGCGGTCGAACAGCGCCGGATCGCCCTTTTCCAGATAGCCGAAGTAGGTTCCGACAATCCGGGAGATGCCCATGTTCCAGCCGAGGAACCACACCTTCGACCACGCCCGCCACAGGTCGAAGTCGCGGAACGAGATGTAGGAGCCGTGTACGAGCTTGTCGTTGACGTCCAGGATCGTCTGGTTGAGCGTGTCGATGTGGCCGAAGCGTTCCGCCGAGAAGTCGTCGTCGGCGAGGGCCTCCATCAGAGCTGGTGCGAGGGCGTAGATGACCTGCATGGTGTTGGCCATGCCACGGGAGAACAGCGCGTCGATCGCCCCGGCTGCGTGGGACATCATCGCCCAGCGGTCACCGACCGTCCGTGAGCTGGAGTACTGGGTGCGACCGGTGGAGATCCAGTCCCAGGCGGGCCGGGCACCGGCGAACTGGCGCGCGATACTGGGAAACCGCTCGAGATAAGCGTTCCATTCCTGCTCGGCGGGTACCGAGGGATCCCTGGGGAAGCGTCGCGAGTCGAGGTTGAGCCCGACGCTGCACAGTGGGTTGGTGGCCCGCTGGTGATTGTCGAACGGGATCACCCACAGCCACCCCCCGTCGAACAGATGGTGCAGGGTGCCCTGGTGCCACAGCGACGGCTGCCCGCTCGGGAGGGTCACCTCGTCGAAGGGGGTGACCCCCACCATGTGGGTGAACAGGGTGCGGGAGTTCGTCCGGAACCGGCAGGGGTCTTCTCGCAGGGCGAACTGGTTCGCCAACACGGAGTTGCGTCCTGAGGCGTCGACGACGTAGCGAACGCGGATCCGTTCGCCGGCCCTTGTCGTCAGCGTCGCGGCGTCGTCGGTGAAGCCGACTTTTTCCACCATCGTGCGTTGCCGCGGTTCAGCTCCGTAACGGACGGCCGTATAGAAGAGGTAAGCATCGATGTCCTGGCGGTGCATGTGCATTTCCGGGCCGTTCGGAAACTCCGAGACGCTGCACTGAGTGACCTCTTCGGGGTTCTGGAGCGCGCCCTCGCGGTGGTAGACGAATCCGAAGTTGCGCTTCACCCCGCAGGCCGAGGTGACGTGGGAGCGGACGCCCTCGAAGCTGCTCACATGGCCGAGTTCGGGGACGTCGAACCGCTGGGCGAGCAACTTCAGCAGATAGGTCGTCTCACCGATGGTCGACTCCCCGAGCGCGAAACGCGGATGCGTGCCACTGTCAATCAGAACCACGCTGTGACCGTGTCGGGCGAGGATATTGGCCAGCGTCGAGCCGGCGATGCCGCTACCGAGGATGGCAACCGAATAGTCGTACCCGCTCATTGCGTGACTCCCTGGACGCCGCTATCCGAGGTGGCCGACTGCATCCGCCGTACTCTTTGAAGGATCACAATCAGCGCAACCAGTACACAACGACGTACTGAACCATCTCTACGGCCTCCGGTCTCCGTAAGAGGTGCATCGATGCCGATGGGTAATCAAGCTTCCCGAATCGGAAGTTTGAGCTATATGCCGGAATTTATAATATTTGTACTATAATGCCCTGATATCTAGGCCCGTCGGCGGGCCCGCCACATGCGAAGATGCGACGCGGGTCCCCGCCGCCGCCGAGCGAACCGTGAATCGCTTATTTCTCCGTTGTTTTAGCGTTAGATCGAGGTTTGGATCGGCCGTCCACTGATCGTGAGGGATCGTGCTCGCGGCCGACGAGGGCCACGCCACGGTGGTCGCACGTCAGGCGAAGCTGTTCGACCTCGCAGCGGGACCGCGCTACGCGACGGCGTGGGGCGGGTGGTGCCGGGCCCAGCCGGTGACGAGCGTGCTCGCCAGCAGCAGCCCGCTGATTATCGGACCGGCGCTGAACTCCGTCGCGGTGGGTTCCAGCCCCGGCCAGGCGATCGCGAACAGGCTCAGTGAACAGGCCGCCCCGAATCCGGTCGCGGCCAGCCAGTGGCGGTGAACTACGGGCAGCCCGGCGAGTCCCGCCGCGCCGACGCCGTGCCCGAGCAGGGTCGCTGCCAGCAGCAGGCCGCCGATGCTCCAGACCGCCTCACCCGGTAACGAGTCGAGTAGCGTGGACTCCCCGTTCCACCGGTACCGTTCATCCGGGGTCCCCGTGGGTGCGCCGGGCCAGACGAGCAGGTGGACGAGCCCGTAGCAGAGCAGGGTCAGCGCGGCGGCGACCGAGCCCAGCCGTCTCACCGCGACGGCGACCGTCGGGGAGTCGTAGGGGCGGCCGAGGCTCACGGCGTCCGTCGGCCGGGCACGGTGGCGCGCGGGATGGCCATGGATTCGATCGTCATGACGTCGGCATCCTCGGCGATGTGCGGCTCGGTCGGGGCATCGGTGATCGTGGTCGCGCCGGCTTCGGTCGCGGCAGCCAGCACGGCGGCGGCGAGGACGGGATCGAGTTCCACCGGAACGGTCCGCAGATCGAGCAGGCAGCATCCCTGCTCGACCCGGCCCAACACGGAGGGCTCGCCCTGGCGCAGGGGGGCGGCGATGACTGCCTCCAGGGCCACCGCGGCGCTCGGCAGCTCCGGGCCGAAGCCGCCGAACTCTCTGATCGTCAGACCGCCCGCGGGGCCCGTCGGGGCCATGCCGTCTTCGTCTCGTGCGCCCTCGCGCTGGTGGCTGCCCGATCGACGGAATGCGGCGTCGTTCGGCGGCGGCGACGATCCACCCCCGCCGTCGACGACCGCACGACTCGCTACAGCCGAGGCTGCGATGCCCGAACGCCGTAGCCACGCGGCGAGCGTCTCGGCCCGCGTCATCAGCCGTTCCGGTCGGGCGTGCAACGCCTGCCGGACAGGGGAGTCGGGGTGGCTGAGGGTGGCTTCCAGCGCGGCGAGCGTGAGCTTTCCGGCCCGCATTGCCCGGGCCACCGGATGCCGACGCATCCGGTCGATCAGGTCGGCACGTCCCAGCAGCAGGCCGCCCTGAGGCCCGCCGAGCAGTTTGTCCGCGCTGGTCGTGACCACGTCGACGCCGAAACCGAGCCAGGTCGTGACATCGGGTTCATCGGCGAGGAGCGGCTCGGGGTGCAGCAGCCCGGAGCCGCAGTCACCGACGAGGGGGATCTCGAAGTCGGCGCAGAGCGCGGCAAGATCGTTGATCGCAGGGGTGTCAGTCAGCCCCACCACCTGATAGCTGGACGGATGCACGCGCAGCACGAGCCCGGTCTCCGGCCCGATCGCGTCGGCGTAGTCCCCGAGCGTCGTGCGGTTGGTGGTGCCGACCTCCCGCAGCCGAGCTCCGGTGCAGACCAGCAGTTCGGGCAGCCGGAACCCGTCCGCCGTCTCCACCAGCTCCCCGCGGCTCACCACGATCTCCCGCCGCCCGGCCAGCGCCGTCACCGCGAGGATCAGCCCTGCCGCGTTGTTGTTGACGATGTGCACGCCCGCCGCTGCGGGCACCGCGGCTGCCAATGCGGCCAGGGCGGTACGTCCTCGTCGTCCTCGCCGTCCGGTCCCGAGGTCAAGCTCGAGGTCGGTCGTGCCGGCTGCCAGGTCGAGGGCCGCGCGGGCGGCCGCGGACAGGGGAGCTCGGCCGAGCCCTCCGTGGAGCAGGATGCCGGTAGCGTTGATCACTGGGCGCAGCCCGGTGGTGACGCGAGCGAGCGTCATTGGTGCCGCTACCGGTGTCGTCGGGCTGTCCTGGGCCGGGGAAGCGAACAGACTTGTACGATCGATCACTCTTGGTGAAGCTAGTGCTCCTCCTCGCGGGATTCCGGACATGGCCGGGACGGCGGCGTGGCCTGTCGGGTGTCTGCCTCTGCTCGGTGTCTGCCTCTGCTCGGTGTCTGCCTCTGCGCGGTGCCTGCCTCGGCTGGGTGCCTGTCGGGTCGGTCCGCTGCCCTCACGGCTCTGGCCGTCCTTTCGATGATCAAAACGGCGCATGGCCGGGCCTCGGGCCTTCGGTCACCCGGACGGCCCCCCGCCCAGGTTGATCGTCGGCCAGGGTGGATCGTCGACGCTGAAGATGAGGGCGACGTCGGTGTCGGAGACGAAATCGACGAGTCGTGCCCCCGCCGGTAGCAGAGCCAGCGCGTGACGGAGCTCCGCGGCGCTCGATCCTTCCCCAGCGGAGATGATGTGCCGCGAGCGGACCCCGGAGGCGAGGTCGGCAGGCGGCGGTGCAGCACCGGGGGGCTGGCACGCGGAGCGCCCCACGGTGGCGAGCGCGGCGCTGGACAACAGGGCGGCGAGCCGATGCGCCTCGTCCGGCACGAGATGCGCGACGCAGAGAACGTTGAGCAGGGCCGGCTGGGTGCGGAGAACGACGACTGGGGTTCTCCGCGGGACGCTGGGCTGCGTTCCCACGGTGATGACCGTGCCGTCGATCCGGCCGATGAAGGTGATGACGTCCGGGTGAGCGTCATCCGGGGTCCGGAGCGGGGCCCGGAGCGGGTCGATGTCCATGCGTAGACGCTCTCATCGGGCAGCTCGTCATCCCATCCCGCGCGGCGGGGAGCATGCGGGACGGACGGGCGGATGACGACGGGCGGATAGCGGCGGGCGGGGCGCGGACAGGCGTGCTGACGAGCGTGCGGTGAGAAGTCGCCCCCGGCGGGGGTCGGCCGCGTGTGGAAGTACCTAGGTCGGGGTACGGGGCCATGGTCGCGCTTGCCCAAAGGCGCGGCGCGACGCGGGAGGCAGCCCGGCCGGCTTCTCGTGGCGCTCACGCCGTCCGGTCGCAAGCGGAGCCATGGAGCCAAGCGTGCGGGTTGAGGTGACCGACCGTGATGCCATCGTCGTGTATCCGGCCGGCGACATCGACTATTCGTCCCTGGATCCCCTGCGCGAGGCACTGCTCGACGCACGGGTCGCCGGAGTCAAAGAGATCATCGTGGATCTGGAGCAGGTGAGCTTCCTCGACTCGCAGGGGTTGGCGGTCATCCTGTTCGCCCACCAGCGTCAGCGGTCGGCCGGTGGCCGCCTCGTGCTGCGTAACCTCAACGAGGACGCCTACCGCCTGCTGCATGTCACGAACCTGAGTGCCGTGATAGATGTCGATCACGGCGACTCCGCCCCCGCGCGCGGCTTGGCGACCCGTCAGGGCGCCTGAGCCACGGGGCCTTCCGGCCCCTGAGCCACGGGGGTCTTCCGGACCAGGCCGGATCAACCCGTGGACGGCCTCTCCCAGTGGTAGGAGACGTCGCGGACGTAGGTGATGAAGCCGAGTCCGGTGTACATCCGCACGGCGCGGACGTTGTCCTCGTCCACGTACAGCAGGACCGAGTCGAGCCCCTCGGCCTGCAGATGCCGCAGGCCGATCAGGGTGAGTGCCCGGCCGAGTCCCGCGCCGCCCGCGCCCGGGAGCACGCCCACCACGTAGACCTCGCCGATGGGCCCCGGCTGCGCGTTCCGTGGCGGCGTCTGGTCGGTCTCGTGCACCTTCGTCCAGTGGAAGCCGACGGGTGCGCCGTCGCGCTCGGCGAGGAAGAAGCCACGCGGGTCGAACCACGGCTCGGCCCGGCGCCGGGCCAGATCGTCCAGGGCCCACCGGCCCTGCTCCGGATGATCAGCGAAGGCGGCCGCGTTGACGGCCAGCCAGGCCTGGTCGTCCTGGTCGGGGACGAAGGTGCGGACCGTCACACCGGCCGGCAGCCGGGGGTCCGGCAGGGGCGTCCCGGTCGCCAGCGGTCGCCGAAGCTGGAGCAGCACCCTCGTGCGAGTGAACGTGAGCCGGGTAGCCAATGCCGCGGCGGCCGGCAGGTCGCCGTGGGCCCAGATGTCGAGGCGGGACGACGGCGCCGCGAGGGCCTCGGTCAGTCCGCCGACCAGGGCTGTGCCGACGCCGCGCCCGCGGTGGTCGGGATGGACGACCACCTCGGCCTGCCGCGCCTGGTCCACGCCGCCCAGATGGGCGTAGCCGATGATCCGCCGGGCGGGGGTGCAGCCCGGCATGGTCGACGTGTCCGCGGCGTCCTGGTCACCAGGGGCGTCCGGGATATTCGGGGCGCTCGTGTCCGCGGCGGCCGACACGGCCAGCAGGTGCCGGCCCGCGCCGATCCGCAATCCGGGCCGGAGGGCCAGCCGGACGTCCTCGGACACCGGCCCGGAGCCGTCCGCCCGCTCCGCGGCGGCGAGGAGGCTCACGATGTCGTCCACGTCCATGGCGCTCAGGGTCTGCTGCCAGCTCAGCGAGGTCACCGGACGACCGTATGACGCTGGGCGGCCTTCGACGGTGCGGTCGAGAACCCGGGCGCGAGAACCCGGGCGCGAGGCCGAATCCTGGCTTCCGGAGCCGGGAGCTGGGCCTCGCGCCGACGGTGCCGTCCTACTGACGGTGCCCGGGGTGCCGGGGTACCGGGATACCGGGTGCCACGCGGCGGACGGGTGTCCGCGGTGACGTCAGACCCGTTCGGGGGTCCGGGACTCGTCACGGCCGACCCGGCCGGCCTCCCCGGGGGTGTTCTCCGGCAGCGGCGCGATGGGCGGCGCGACGAACTTGTACCCGACGTGCCGAACAGTGCCGATCATCGCTTCGTGCTCGGGGCCGAGCTTCGCTCGCAGCCGCCGGACGTGGACGTCCACCGTGCGGGTGCCGCCGTAGTAGTCGTAACCCCAGACCTCCTGCAACAGTTGGGCGCGGGTGAAGACCCGGCCCGGGTGCTGCGCGAGGTACTTCAGCAGCTCGAACTCCTTGAAGGTGAGCTCGAGCGGCCGGCCCCGCAACTTGGCCGAGTATGTGGTCTCGTCGACCGACAGGTCGCCGGACCGGATGACACCGGCTTCGGCCGTGCCGCCGGCCGCGGCGACCCGACCGATGGACAGCCGCAACCGGGCCTCGACCTCGGCGGGACCCGCGGAATCGAGGACGACGTCGTCGACTCCCCAGTCCGCGGACACCGCCGCCAGCCCACCCTCGGTCACCAGCGCCAGCAGCGGCGTGGTGAGCCCGGTGGTGCGTAGCAGCCGGCACAGACCGCGGGCGATCACAAGCTCCCGGCGGCCATCCACCACGATCACATCCACCGGCGGGGCGTCCAGCAGCGCGCTCGCCTCGAGCGGGGCGACCCGTACGGTGTGGGTGAGAAGCCCAAGCGACGGAAACGACTCGGCGGACGGGCCAGGGGCGTTGGTGAGCAAAAGGACGACGCTCAAGACGACTCCTCCAGGTGGTGTGTGGTGGGGCAGCGTCGACCCGGTGAGTAACTCGATGCCCGGCGCTGGGCGTCTCACGACCGTCATGGGCATGAAACGAAGGCCGGTATGTGGGGAGGATAGCGGAGTGTCCTACTCGGCTCCTACCGTCTACGGGCCACTACCTACGGCGGATCGTGAGATTCTGACCACGAGTCATGATCACTGGAGCGGTCGGGTGCCCGGTGCGTCACGCAATCTGGCTGTAGTGGTCACCCATGGCTTCTCCTGTTCGACGTCACGCCTGGCGCTGCAAGCAGTGATGGTCGGATTACGTTCACATCCCGATGTCCAGGTCATGGACCTGCAAGCGTACGGCCGATCCACCAGACTGTGCACTTTCGGTGACCTCGAGGTGCTGGATATCGGCTCGGCCATCGGCGCGGCCCGTCGACTCGGCTACCAGTGGGTCTGCCCCACGGGATGGTCGATGGGATGGTTGGTGGACGGTGCCGCCGTGCTGCGGCACACCGCGCTGATCCAGGTGGGGGGAGTCCGTCCACCGTCATCGCCGTCGGTATCCCCCGGAGGCGGTAGCCAGTGCGAGCGCGACCAGCCGGTGGTTCGTGCGGGACACCGCTCGGATGCGCCGAATCCATCGGCTGGCAGATCGGCTGGCAGAGCAGCCCACCGGCCGGATGGTGGCACGGCGCATGTTACGGGTGTGTATCGACCCCCACGCGTTCGTACTAATTCCCGCTTCTCCGGTGAAGATGACGGACGAAGGGCCGGAAGGATGGTGAAGGATGGTGACGGACGAGACCGCAGGGGCGGGCCGGCCCGCGTCGATCGCGCGGGTGACCGTCCGCTACTGGGCCGCCGCCAGGGACGCCGCGGGGGTGCCCCAGGAGGAGATCGGCGCGGATACGCTGGCCGCTCTGCTCGATGTCGTCGCGGCCCGCCACGGCGGGGCCCTGCGGGCGCTGCTGCGACGGTGCTCCTACCTCGTCGACGACCAGCCCGTGGGCCGGCGGGATCCGGCGGGGGTCATCCTGCGTGACGGTTGCGTCGTCGAGGCCCTCCCTCCCTTCGCCGGGGGATGACGCTGTTCGTCGCCGGCCCGAGGTCGCGCCTGGCTGGGACGGCGCGACGTGAGCCGCCCGAGCCGGACATGACAGCATGGGCCGGTGAGCGCAGGCGATCCTGGCAGGCCCCACGGCGTCCTCGTCCCGGACGAGGCTGCGTCCATCCCCGCAGCCTGCTGGGCGCCGGGCGCTTTGCCGTTGGCGGCCCTGGTGGCTACCGGCCTGGTGATGGCGGCCGCAGCCCTCGGCACGGGAGCCCTCGCGGCGGTCCTCATCGTCGAACAGATCGCGTTTGCCTGGGCCTGGGTCCGGATACTCCGGGCGTCGACCGGCACCACCCTGCTCGTGGCGGCCTGGGGTGTCCTCGGTGACGTGGTCCTGTTGGCCTCGGACCGGCACAGCTACGGATCGTTGGCCGGAGTCGTCGGGATCGCCGTGGCGGTCGTGATCCTCTACCAGCTCGCCCGACGCCGGTCAGCTCCCGTCTCCGGGGCAGGCCCGGTGTCCGCCAATGGTTCGAGTCCGGTGTCTGCTAATGGTTCGAGTCCGCCGCCCGGTCCCGCCGAGCGGGTCGGTGCGGATCTTGCTGCGGCGCTGAGTGGGATCATCTTCTGTGCGCTTTTTGCCGGTTACCTTGCGCTGCGCGCCGGGTCCGGCGCGCACCATCCGGCCGATCTGCTGGTCATCGCCGGCCTCCTCGGCGCGGGTGGCACGGTCGTGGCGGGCCGGCTAGTGGGATGGGCGGGCGTTCCGCTGGTGCCGGCCGGGGCGGTCGGCGTTCTGGCCGGCGCGGCGCTGGGGGCCGGCTTCGCTGCCCTCAACCCCGATCGTCTGACGGTGGGGGCCGCCGTCGCGATCGCCGCGGCGGGAGCGGCCGTGGCCGCCGTCATCGATCTGGTGCTGGCGCGGGCCCGTGACGCAGAGCCGCGGGTCGGCCCGGTCGCCACCTCGGCGCTGGTCGCGGACGTCCTGCTCACCGCCATCCTGCCGCTGGCCTCCGCGGCGCCACTGGTGTATTTCGTCGGGCGGCATCTGCCCGCGTGAGTCGATCGTCGGGCCGTGGCGGGGCTTGGACGGGAAGAGCCGGAGCCCGTCGGATGCTGTAGAAGCCGTGACCGGAATGTGGGTGTTGTCGGTGGCGACCGTGGCTGCGCTTGGACTGGGGGTGCTCATGCGGGCCCGGGACGGACGGTTCCGGCCGGTGGACGGCGGACTGCGGGCCGAGTTCGCATCGTTGGGCGAGACGATGGGGGAGCGGGCGACGCTGCTGCAGTTCTCCACGGCGTTCTGCGCTCCCTGCCGGTCCACCCGTCGGGTGTTGGCAGGGGTTGCCGAGGTCGTGCCCGGGGTACGCCATGTCGAGGTTGATGCGGAGGCGCATCTCGACCTCGTCCGTCGGCTGGGGATCAGGCGGACTCCGACGGTACTGATCATTGACGGTCATGGCAGGGAGGTGCGGCGCGCAAGCGGTGCCCCGCCGACGCGTGCGGCGGTGTTCGCCATCCTCGAAGAGATCGTTTTCAATGGGATCAATCGGGCAGATGGTGATCCTTCGGATTCATCGTCGGCGGGTTAACACAGACGTGACGTTCACTGCTACCGTGACACGAACCATGTCCCAGATACAGCTTGTGAAGCGCCGCGCGGTCGACCTGTGCCGTGTACACAGCTGTCTGTGTCGTCTTTCCTGATCGTGGGTTGTGTCCCTCAGCCGTGATCGGCTGGCCCCGGTGCATCGCCACATCCGAGCGGGTAGTCCAAGCCGGAAGTCAGGAGAAGGCCTCGTGGTAGATCCTCGCGGTATGCGGTTCGCCGCTGCCGTCACCACGATTATGCTCGCCGTGGTACTGCTCGCCGGCAGCCGCTGGTTGCTGCTCGCGCAGACCGTGGTGTTCGGGGTGGGGGCGGTGGCCGGGGTCCGGTACGCGCCCTACGGGCTGGTGTTCCGTTCCCTGATCCGGCCGAGGCTGGGGCCGCCCGCCGCCACCGAGGACGCCGCGCCACCCCGGTTCGCCCAGCTGGTCGGCGCGATCTTCGGCGTCGTGGGTCTCGTGGGATTCTTCGCGGGGATGCCGGCACTCGGTTACGTCGCGGTGGCCCCGGCCTTCGTGGCGGCTCTCCTCAATGCGGCGTTCGAGTTCTGTCTCGGGTGCCACCTGTATCTTTTTCTCCATTCGATAACCGTGAAAGGAGCACGCACATGAGCCGTGAGAAGGCGCTGGTCGACGCCTCGTGGGTCGAAGCGAACCGTAACGACCCGAAGGTCGTCCTGGTCGAGGTCGACGAGGACGTCTCCGCGTACGACAAGGGGCACATCCCGGGCGCGGTGCGTCTCGACTGGAAGTCCGAACTTCAGGACCCGGTCATTCGTGACTTCATCAACAGGGAGCAGTTCGAGAAGCTTCTCTCCGAGAAGGGGATCTCGAACGACGACATCGTCGTGCTCTACGGCGGGAACAACAACTGGTTCGCCGCATATGCATACTGGTACTTCAGCCTCTACGGCCACGCCGACGTCCGCCTGCTCGACGGTGGTCGCAAGAAGTGGGAGCTCGACAGCCGTGAGCTGACCACCGAGGTCACCCCGCGCCAGCCCACCAGCTACACCGCCCCGGAGCCGCGCACCGACATCCGGGCCTTCCGCGAGGAGGTCATCTCCGCGATCGGCGAGAAGGCCCTGGTGGACGTCCGGTCGCCCGACGAGTTCTCCGGCAAGCTGCTTGCTCCCGCGCACCTGCCGCAGGAACAGTCCCAGCGGGCCGGACACATCCCCACGGCGAAGAACATCCCGTGGGCGAAGACCGCGAACGAGGACGGCACGTTCAAGAGCAATGACGAGCTGACCGGCCTCTACACCGAGGCCGGGGTCAACCTGTCCAGGGACATCATCGCCTACTGCCGCATCGGCGAGCGTTCGGCGCACACCTGGTTCGCGCTGCACGAGTTGCTCGACCTGCCGAACGTGAAAAACTACGACGGTTCGTGGACCGAGTACGGCTCGCTCGTCGGCGTGCCGATCGAGAAGGGCGCGTGAGCCATGTGCGGCGCCATCAGCGGTGGACCATCTGTGGAGGGAATTGACGTGGCCAAGGAGACTGTGATCCAGGGGGTCGTGGTGCAGAGCGGGGAGCCGGTTTCGACCGGTTATGCCCGCCTGCTGGACGAAGGCGGCGATTTCACCGCCGAGGTTCCGCTGTCCGCGACGGGCCAGTTTCGTTTCTTCGCGCGGCCGGGGCAGTGGACCGTCCGGGCTCTTGTCCCCGGCGCGACCGGCGAGCGCAAGGTCGTCGCCCGTCAGGGTGAGCCGGTCGACACCCAGGTCGAGGTCGCGGCCTGACGTCGCGTTCTTTCGCCGGACGGGGACAACGGGTTTCTTCCGCTGTCCCCGTTCTCATGCCCGGACCCGGCCACCGCGGTTGTTTCCCGCCGGTGGCACGACGGCCGAAGCGGTGCTCGCCGGTGGCGGAACCGTGGTCGGTACGGCGAAGGCCATCGGGCCGATCGAAAAACAGTGCAGACCGTTGTCGCGGGCGAACGCCACTGCGGAGCCCCGATCGGGGAACGGCGCGATGATCCGGTCGACCGCACGCTGGCCGGCGGCGGCGAAAAGGACGACCGCGAAGAGTACGTCGGATTCTGCCATCATGCGATCATGAAAGCGCATCCCGGGAGGGTCTGAACACGTTTTCACGTGTTCCGTTCGTGGTCTGTCGTTGCGCGTGCGATGTCTTTTGCAAAGGCTCCGCCATGCCGTGAATGAAGTGTGACTCTTGGTAGGCGGGCATCTCTTGGTGGAGGGCACTTGGAGACGCCCGCTCGGAGACGGCTCAGTCGGACACGCGGTGCAGGCGCGCGGACAGGTGCGACTGCATCGGCTTGCCCTCGGCCTCCATGTCGATCGCGTAGGCGAGATCGCGGCCCTCGACCAGGCCGTAGAGCCGCACCGACCGGGTGACGTCACGGGCGGTGGCGGTGCGGATCAGGACGTTGTGATCGAGATCGATACGGGTGCCGCTCACCGTGCCGACGTAGATCTCGGCGATACCGAACGGGTGGGCCAGCATCACCTCGACGACCGGCTTCCCGCCCTCCCCGGACTGGACCCGCCAGAACCCGGTCTCGGTCGCCAACGGGCTGCCGGGCTCGCGGCCGTCCCGGGGCTCGTCCGCCCACCAGGTGTGCGACACGTATCCCAGCGCCGGGCGGCCGTCCGCGGCGAAGGTGATCTCCTGGCCGTAGTGGAATCCGTCCAGGCCCTCGTAACCGCCAACCCCCTCGCCCCGCCAGGTCCCGACGAGGAAGGCCAGCGGTAGCAGGCTGGCGTGCAGATCAACGGTGTTCGTCGCCGCGCCGAACCGCGCCGATCCGGCCGCGGACCGCTTCCCGGCGCTCAGCGCTGACCCTCGTACAGCTTGTAGACCACGTAACCGGAGAACCAGGCGATCAGGACGGACATCGCCACCAGAAGCCCGGTGAAGAAGTAGTGCAGCACGCCTCTAGCCTAGACGACGAGATCACGGGACTCCTCGTGGCCGTACCGGTCCTGGTCACCTCAGGTGCCACGCGGCATAGCTGCGCGCCAGGGCGGCTTTTGGCAGACTGGCACGATGGCCCGCCCGCTCGTCGTCAAGGTCACCGCCGGGACGGATGCGCCGGAACGGTGTTCCCAGGCGTTCACGGTCGCGGCGGTCGCCGCCGCCGCCGGTACGGACGTCTCGCTCTGGCTTACCGGGGAGTCCGCCTGGTTCGCGCTGCCCGGCCGGGCGGAGGAGTTCAGCCTGCCGGAGGCGGCGCCGTTGCCCGATCTGCTCGCCGCCATCCTCGCCGGGGGGCGTGTCACCCTGTGCACCCAGTGCGCGGCCCGGCGCTCCATCGGCCCGGACGACGTCCTGCCCGGCGTCCGCATCGCCGGCGCCGCCGCGTTCGTCGATGAGGTTCTCGCGGACGGCGTGCAGGCCCTCGTCTACTGAGGAGCGCCCGGCCCAGACGTAACAGTCTGGATGCAACGGCCTGGGTACAACGGGGGCGCGTGAATCGCCGGGAAGCACCGCGTCCTTCTCGGGACCGGGTCTCATCCCGGCTTCGTGGCCGAGCCGGCGTCGGCGGCCAGCTTGGCCCGCCACGCCTTCTCCCGCTCGATGGCGGAGGCGAATCCCAGCGCTATCGCCGGGTCGAAGTTCTCGTCGGCGTAGGAGCCGACGCAGCCAAGGAGGCGGTCGATCTCCTCCGCGGTGACCGCCAGTAGCGGGACCTGCCCGGTGAGGAAGATGTCACCGACCCGGTCGATGGAGAAGTGCACCCCGTAGGTCTTCGCGTTGCGGCCGAGCAGGAATCCGTAGGTGCCCGCCGCGTTCTCCGCCGGGGCGCGCATAAAAAACGCCTCGACGAGCAGGGTGTGGTCCTGCACGACGAGCCACGTCATCGTGCGCAGCTTGTGCTCGCCCTCCAGCGCGACGAGGAACGAGCCGGTGTCGACATGGTCGTAGGCGAGACCGAGATCCTTGAGCGTGTCCTCGATCACCACGTCGAGCCGATTGCGTTCCGCCGCGTCGATGGGTGCCGTCATGGCTGGGGCCTCCCCGGTAGCTGGTAGACGATGCCGGTTCCGGCGGAGATCCTTTCTCAGACGGCGACGGCGGTGGGGCTCAGCGCGTGCCGGTAGCTGCGCAGCACGCCATGGGCCGTGGCCGACCAGCCGAACCCACCGGCCCAGGCCACCGCTCCGGCGGAGAGCCGGGCCCGCCATCGTGGCTGGCGCAGCAGCCGGTCCAGCGCGTCAGCATAGACGGCGGGGGTCCGACCGGCGACGAGCAGCCCGGAGACACCGTCGGCGACCGCGGTGCGCAGGCCCCCGACCGCCGCGGCGACCACCGGGGTGCCGCAGGCCTGGGCCTCGAGCGCGACGAGGCCGAAGCTCTCGCTGTGACTGGGGACGACGATGGCGGTGGCCGCACGGTACCAGTGGACGAGCTCCTGCTGCGGGGCCGGCGGTTGGAAGCGGACGCGATCGGAGATCCCGAGAGACGCCGCGAGCTTGACCAGGGCGTCGGGTTGTTCCAGACCGGATCCGCTGGGGCCGCCGACCACGGCGACGGTGAGCCGCGAGCGGCGGGCGGGATCGCGCCGCAGCAGTTCCGCGGCGGCGCACAGCAGCAGATCGGGTGCCTTGAGCGGTTGGATCCGACCGACGAACAACAGCAGGTCGTCGGCGGGATCCACGCCGACGCGGGCCCGGGACTGCGCCATGTCACCTGGCCGGAAGACCTCCAGGTCGACGCCGGGCGCGACGACGTCGATCCGGTCCGACGCCGCGTCGTACAGATCGGTCAGGTGCCGGTACTCGTCCGCCGTGGAGGCGAGCAGCCGGGTGGCCCCCCCGATGACCTCCTGTTCGCCGAGCAGCCGGCTAGGCGGCTCCGGGCGGTCTCCGGCTGCCAGCGCGCCGTTCTTGATCTTCGCCAGCGTATGGGAGGTGTGCACGAGCGGGACACCCCATCGCCGTGCCACCGCGAGACCGACCTGACCCGACAGCCAGTAGTGCGAGTGGATCACATCGAACCACCCTGGTTCGTGCCCGGCCTCGGCGCGCAGCAGAGCTGCGGTGAACGCACACAGCCAGGCGGGAAGATCCTCCCGGTGGATCTCCTCGTACGGGCCGGCGTCGACGTGGCGGACCGTCACACCCGGCAACAGCTCGGCCGAGGTCGGCAGCTTGCTGCTCACCGCGCGGGTGAACACCTCGACCTCCACCCCCAACGCCGCGAGCTGCCGCGACAGCTCGACGACGTAGACGTTGAGCCCCCCGGCATCGCCCGTTCCCGGCTGCTCCATCGGTGAGGTGTGCATGGACAGCATCGCGACCCGGCTGGGCCGCCCGCGCCGTTCGGGCTCACCGTGGACCTGGGCGGCGCCGCTTCTGATCAGACGCATCGAGCACCTCCGCATCTCCACGCCCCCGGCGCCTGCCCGACACGACCAACCCTGCTGTGGACGAACACGTCTCCAACCGTTCTACCCGGCCGGTTGTCAGGTCAACTGTTGGTCTCCCCCCTTCGGGGTCCCGGCCGGCCCCTGGTCCGCCGGCCTGCCGGTCTGCCAGAGTGGATCCGTGACGAACTCCTCCCGTCGGGCGCCGCGGCTCGCGGCCGGACGGGCGCGTGCCCTCGGGATGCCCACCCGGGGTACCACCGCGCCGAACCGGTTGCGACGGATCGATCGCTGGACGCTCGACGCGGCCGCCGCGCTGCTGCGTGGGGCGGCGGATCCCCTGGTCGTCGATCTCGGTTTCGGTGCGTCCCCGGTGACCACGGTGGAGCTCTACGAGCGGCTGCGAACGGTGCGTCCGGACGTGCGCGTCGTCGGCCTGGAGCTCGACCAGGACCGGGTCGCCCGGGCCGTCCCGGCCGCGAGACCTCCCGGGCTGCGGTTCACCCGCGGCGGGTTCGAGCTTCCGCCGCCGGGGGAGCGCCCGGTGCTGGTGCGTGCCCTGAACGTGCTACGGCAGTATCCCGAGGCGGCGGTCCCCGGCGCGTGGGCGACGATGCTGGCGCGGCTCGCCCCCGGCGGGATGCTTGTCGAGGGAACCTGCGACGAGACGGGTCGGCGCGCCTGCTGGTTCGGTCTTCCGGCCCCGGGAGCGGCGCCGGCCTGGCTGCCGTCCGGCGCGCGGAGCCCGGCCGGGCCCACGCTGACCCTCTCCGCGCATCTGGCGAGCCTCGCCCGTCCGTCCGAGCTCGCCGAGCGGCTGCCCAAGGCGCTCATCGAGCATAACGTGCCCGGCCATGACGTCCACCGGCTGTTCACGGCCTTCGACCGCGCCTGGGAGCGGGCCGCGCCGCGGGCCGTCTTTTCCCCACGCCAGCGGTGGATCGCCGCCGTGGCGGATCTGCAGGCCCAGGGCTGGCCGGTCCGCGGCGACCGGCGGCGCTGGCGGCTGGGCGAGCTGACCGTCGACTGGCCCCCGGCGGGCGGTTCGGACGTTCTGCCGGCGCGGTGCGGGACGTCCCGGCGGAGATCCGGCGGGACGCCCCGGATCGTGGGTCCGTCGGTCCCGCGTTCAGTCGGCGGGACGGCGGGTCACGGCGATCTTGTCGAGCACCGTGAGGTCGTCCGCGCGGGGCTGCCACTGACCGGCCACGGCATTCGCGCGCACCTGGACCGGGCTGGTCGCGCCGGCGATGACCGAGGCGACCCCCGGCTGGGCGGCCAGCCCGCCGATCGCGACGTCCAGCAGCGACCGGTCCCGCTCCCGCGCAAAGGTTTCCAGGGTGTCCAGCCGGTCGAAGACCTCGTCGGTCAGCTCGTCCTGCCGGCCGGCCAGCCGGGTGCCGGGTGCCGGCACCTCGTCGCGCTGGTACTTGCCGGTGAGCAGGCCGTTCGCCAGCGGGTAGTACGGGATGACGCCGATGCCGTACTTCTGGGCGGCCGGCACGAGCTCTGCCTCCACGCCCCGTTCCAGCAGGTTGTAGTGGTTCTGTGCGGAGATGAAGCGGGTCGTCCCGGACGCCCGGGCGGTCCACTCCGCGTCGGCGACCTGCCAGGCATCGAGGTTGCAGGCACCGATGTAACGGGCCTTGCCCTCCTTGACGATCTCATCGAGGGCCTCGAGCGTCTCCTCGATCGGCGTGAAGGCGTCCAGGGTGTGCAGCTGGTAGAGGTCGATGTAGTCGGTCTGCAGCCGGCTCAGCGAACCCTCGACCGCCTTGCGGATGTACCGCCGGGACGCCCGCGCGCTGAAGTCCTGGCCGTACATGCCGCCCATGTCGTTGCCAAATTTCGTGGCGAGGACGACATCGTCGCGGCGGCCTCGCAGCACGTGCCCGAGAAGCGTCTCCGAGCCGCCCTTGTTCCCGTAGGTGTCGGCGGTGTCGAAGAACGTGATCCCGGCGTCGAGCGCCGCGTCGACGACCGCGCGGGTGCCGGTGAGGTCGACGCGCGAGCCGAAATTGTTGCAGCCGAGGCCGACGACAGACACCAGTAGTCCGGAGGATCCCAGCGGGCGATAGCGCATGAGTTAATACAACACATCGGACCACGGGCCCCGGACACCAGGCCCCGGACCCGTGGTCGACCGGAACACGTCAATGATTGCCCGTTGGTGTTCCGGTGTGTCGATGTTCGCGGGCCGTTACTTCTCTGGGGCGGCCTCGGTCACGGCCCGGCCGACCGCCTCGGCCGCCTTGCGGCTCGAGGTGCGTGCGGCGCGGGTCTGGCTCACTGCCGTCCGGGTGTGCTGCACCGCCTCCTCCGTGGCCGGGCTGCGCCGGATGCTCGCCACCCGCTTCTCTCCCCGAGTGGCGAAGCTGTTGTAGAGGTGGGTGGCGCGTCCCTGCAGGTCGGAGATCTGGGAGGTGACGGTGGCCGGCAGCGCACGCACGGCCGTCCCGACCTGGGTCGGGACCCGCGCCGCCTGGGTGGGCAGCGCGCCGACCCGGTCGGAGATCTTCCGAACCTCGGTGCTGGTGGTCGTCGGCAGGGCGAGCAGCTTCGCCACAGCGAGATCCGCCGCTCCCACCGACGCGTAGAGCGGCTTGCGCACCTCCGCCAGCGGAACCTTGACCTCGGCCCTCGCCTCGGCCGTGTCCTCCTGGGTCTGCGTGCTGACGCGGGCGGTGGGACGGCTCGCGGGGCGATTCGTCGTGCGCGTGGTGGCCATGATGTCTCCCTCGGTTCGAAGATTCGTTGATTTCGTGTAGAGATTTCCTGTTAGCGCTTCGTCGCCGACGGGTGAAAGGTCGGGTAAATGATGCGAGGGTCAGGGTGGTGATATGCCGTACAGGAACGGAGTCCTGCTTGTCGCCGCAGTCCCCGCCGGTCGACCTAGGTCTGATCGACCGGGTTGTCGGTGGTCGGCTGCGGAGCCGGTGCTGCCGGGGCGGGTGTGGACGCGGGGGGAGCGCCGGTGATCGGACTGCTCTCGGCCCTCGTCGCCGTCGGTTCGCCTCCTGTGGCCTTCGATCGCCTGGTGCGGCCCGTGGCGGTTCCCGGTGACGGCCTACCCGTACCGTCCGACGGGGCCGACCGTGCCGCGGTGGTGGTGCCGCCCCGGGATGTCGTTGACGCCTCTCGGGCGGATTTCCGTTTCGTCGTCGGCTCCGCGAAGGTCGGTCCCGCGGTGGCGGCCGAACCCCGTGCGGACGACGAACCACCGATGGCGGCTGGACTTGCGGTCGGGGCGGCGGGCTCGCCAGGGACGAACCCGCGCGACCCGGCCTCGGCGTCGCCGTCCGGGTGGCCGCGGCCGGCCCGCGCCGCGATGGCGTTCTCCCGGCAGAACGCCTCGTAGATGTCGAGCACGACCTGCTTCTGTCGTTCGGACAGGGATTCGTCCGCGAGCACGGCAGCCATGACGTTCTCTCCGCCCTGCCGTTCCTCCAGAATTCCGGCCTGCACGTAGAGCACTTCGGCGGAGATGCGGAGCGCCTTCGCGATCTGCTGAAGAATCTCCGCGGACGGCCGCCGGAGGCCTCGCTCGATCTGGCTGAGGTAAGGGTTGCTCACCCCGGCCTGCTTGGCGAGTTGACGAAGGGAGATCTGTGCGGTGTGCCGCTGATCGCGGATGAAATCACCGAGATCGCGCACATTCAGGGCCGCCACCGGGTCGAACGCCTCCTTCGCCGGAGGGCGAGGCGGGTTGCCGCGCCCATGGCGGGCGCCCCGCCATCCGTGAACCTCGGCCTACGGCTGGACCCTGCGGCCGAGGACGCCGCGGACGACTGCCCGCCGAGAGCCCGCCGTCCGTGGACGCTGCGATTCAGGGGAGGCCATGGTGCCTCGGCAGGCTCCGGCCGGTACGGAAACGAGTGCGCCGCCACAACACATCACCAACGCAGCCGACGATACGTCGGGTTGCTAACTCTGGCAAGCGGTCAGTTAGCGCTCTTTGGACGTGTCCGCCCCGAGGTGCACCACCTGGTACTCCGCGGACCGTCGCCCCTTTGACCACGGCGGATGCCGCAGTTCCCCGTTTTCGGGCCCACCCGAAGCGCCCGTGCCTGCCGGCGCGGCTCAGTCGTTGTGGGACTGTCCCTCGGCCTGGGCCAGCCAGGCCCGCTGAGCGGCGAGGGCGGACTCGGTGTCGGCGATCTCCTTGGTGCGTCCGGCGGCCCGGGCCCGGGCCAGCTTCGCCTCCAACTTTGCGACGGATTCCCGCAGCTTCGTCACGAATGGTGAGGAGGAGAGGGAGTGCTGGGCCCAGCGAGCATCGGAGGCCTCGCGCAGCTTGTCGCCGATGGCCGCCATCTGCCGCTCCAGGGAGCCCGCGACCTCCCGGGGGACCCGCCCGATCTCGTCCCAGCGGTCCTGGATCTCCCGGAGACGACGCAGCGAGCGGTCGGTATCGGCCGGATCCAACGCCGTCGCCTCGGCCAGCAGTTCCTCCTTCTTGACCTGGTTTTCGCGCAACTCGGCGTCGCGCTCGGCATTGGCCTCGTTGCGGCGGGTGAAGAAGGCGTCCTGTGCCGTACGGAAGCGGCTCCACAACGCGTCGTCGATATCCTTCGCCGCGCGACCGGCGGCCTTCCAGCCGGCGAGCAGCGCCCGGTAGCGGGCGGTCGTGCCGGCCCAGTCGGTGGAGTCGGACAGCGCCTCCGCCTCGGCGATGATCGCCTCCTTCCGTTCCCTTGAACGGGCCCGCTGCGTGTCGAGGGCGGCGAAGTGCGCGGTCCGGCGGCGGGTGAACTCGTCCCGGGCCGTGGCGATGCGCCGCCACAGCGCCGAGTCGGTGCGCTTGTCCAACGAGCCGGCGGCGCGGAACTCCTCGGCGAGCGCGCGGAACCGCTCCCCGGCGGTCTTCCACTCCGAGCTGTGGCCGAGCCGTTCGGCCTCGGCGACCAGCTGCTCCTTGGCCGCGGCGATCCGGCCGGCCCGCTCGGCCCGCTCGGCGGCGAGCGCGGAGCGATGTTCCTCAGTGGCGGCGACCACGGCCTCCAGCCGCGTGCGCAGCGCCTCCAGATCACCGACGACCGCGGCCTCGTCGAGGGAGCCGAGCAGCCGGCGGGCGCTGCCGACGATCCCGGCCGGATCGACCCCGCTGACCGTCAGCCGCCGTTCGAGCAGCTCGACCTCGGCGGACAGATCGTCGAAGCGGCGTTCGAAGTGGGCCAGACCCTCGCGGAGACTGCCGGCACGCCATGATCCGACGGCACGTTCGCCGCTGGCCGTGCGAACGAAGACCGTGCCGTCGTCGGCGACACGCCCCCAGGCGGATGCGTGGTCGGGCTCGCTGCGGTCGCTCATGGTGTTCCCGAAGATCGACTGACGTTTCCTGCCATTCTTGCAGGCGTTGGCCGTTGAGGGGACAGCCGCCACGGATCGGTCACCACGATTCGCCGTCGACCGGGTGCGGCGCGTCGGCCGTGGGGGTCGATCCGAGCCGTCGGCGGTGTTGCGTGGGCCGTCGGCGGTGTTGCGTGGGATGTGGACGGACCGGACGACACGTGCAGGCACCGGCTGCTCCCCCGCGGGAGCCACCCCGTACCGGCATCCCGGCACAGGTGGGGCCAGGATGCATAACCGTGACGCGTGAGGTGGGTGGTAGCCGGGCGGGCTGGCGAGTCGGCGTGTTGTTGCTGCCGGCGTTCGTGGGACTCGGTGTTTTCGTCGTCGGGCCCGCATTGGTGTCGGCGTTCATCGCGGGCACGGACAAGACCCTGACGGGGCCGCGTTTCGACTGGGTCGGCACGGCGAATCTGCGTACCGCTCTCTCCGACGCGGACCTGGCCGGCGCCGTGCGCAACACGCTGCTGTACTGCGCCCTCACGGTGGTACCGGCGGTCGCGATCGGGCTGGCGCTCGCGCTGGCCGCCGAACGGGTGACCCATGGTCGGGCGCTGGTGCGATGTGCGCTGTTTCTTCCGGTCAGTGCGAATATTGTGGCCATGGCGGTCGTGTTCGCCTACATGTTCGACAGTAGCCCCGACGGTCTCGCGAACACCATCGTCGGGCTGTTCGGGGTGGCTCCGGTCGACTGGCTCGGCGACACCTCGACCGCGTTGCCGGTGGTGGCCCTCGTCGGTGGTTGGCGGCTGACGAGCTTCGTCTTCGTCGTCTATCTCGCCGGGTTGACGGCGGTCCCGAGATCGGTGTACGAGGCGGCGGACGTGGACGGCATCCACGGATTCGCCCGGCTGCGTCACATCACCCTGCCGCTGCTCGCCCCGACGACGATCTTCCTGGGGGTGTTCGTCACCATTTTGACCCTGCAGACCTTCGAAACGGTCGCGGTGCTCACGAAAGGTGGCCCCCTGGACTCCAGTACGACGATCATTTACTACATTTATGAGGTCGGATTCACTGGATCGTTCCGCATCGGATATGCCTCGGTGATCGCCCTGATGCTGTTTGTCGTGATCGTGGCACTGGGTGCCGCTGGTGGGCTGCTCGGGCGCCGCATCCGACGCACACGGGAGGCCGCCGCGTGAGCGTCGACACCTCCAGCCCGGTGCCCGCGCCCACGCCCCGTGGCCACGCCGTGCGGCGAGCCTCGCGTCGGCGGGCCCCGCAACCGGGATCGGCGCCGGCGCCGATCCCGGCATCGCGGCGCGGTCGCCGCCGGTCACCGGCCGGACCGACGATCGGGCGTCTCGTCCTGCTCACGATCGGCATCGTCGCGGCCGTCCTACCCTTCGTCTGGATGGTGCGGACCGCCATCGGGCCGCGGCAGACCGCGCTGGCGCTGACGTCGAACCCGATCCCGTCCAGCATCGACCTGAGCTCGTTCGACCGCGCCTGGTACGCTGGTGATCTTGGATCCGCCCTGCTCACGGGGGTGGCGGTGAGCCTGGCGATCCTCGCGTTGCAGCTCGCGACGGCGATCCCGGCCGCCTACGCCTTCGCCTGTCTGCGCTTTCGCGGGTGTACGGCCGCCTTCGCGGTGGTACTCGCCACCCTGCTGGTGCCGACCCAGATCACCGCCGTGCCGAACTACGTCACCATTTCCGCGCTCGGACTCGCTGACACCCGGGTCGGCCTGGTCCTGCCGTTCATGACACACGCGGCGATGATCTTCATGTTCCGGCAGTACATGAGCACCATCCCGGGGTCGGTCCTGGAAGCCGCGCGGATGGACGGGCTCGGTACCTGGCGGACGCTGTGGACGATCATCGTGCCGCTCGCCGCGCCCGCGATCGCCTCCGTATCGGTGTTCAGCTTCCTGTTGTCGTACAACGAGTACCTGTGGCCGCTGCTGGTCGCGCGGTCGCCGGACATCGCCACCCCGCCGCTGGCGCTCGCGCGCCTGATGACCGACTCCTCCTCCGTCATTCCGGACTTCACCGAGCTCGCCGCGGCCGCGCTGATCATCAGCCTGCCGTCGCTCGTCGTCTTCGTCGTCGCCCAACGCCGTCTCGCCGCCGGAATCACCGGTACGGGTGCCGGTGCCTGAGAGGAGGAACGTGTGATCCGTATTCGCCGAATGCTGCCGCTGCCCGTCGCCGCTGCGATGATCATCCTGACCGCGTGCGGCGGCGGTGGTGACGCGGGCCCGGCAGACCCCGCGGAGAGCCTGCGCCCCACGGCCCGCCCGGCCGGTGCCGGCGTCGACAACGTGGCGGGCGCCAAGGCGTCGCCCGCCTGCGTGGCCCAGGTCAAGACGCTGCGGATGTCCGCCGTCGGCACGCTCAACGACGTCGCGAAATCCGGCAAGGCCTATCTGGAGAAGGCGCATCCCGGCCTCACCGTGGACCTCAACACGAGCGCGCCGGACTACACCTCCCTCGTCCAGCAGATCAGCGCCGACCGCTCGGCCGGCCGTTCCGTCGACGTGGCGGTCGCCGGCTTCGACCTGCTCCCGACCTTCGCCCGGGACCTCGGCGCCCAGGAGCTCTCCCCGCGCCTGCTGCGCGCGTCCTACGACCAGCGGCTGGTCGGCCTCGGGCAGGTCGCCGGGAAGCAGATCGGCATTCCTCAGCAGGTGTCGTCCCTGGCCCTGGTCTACAACCTCGACGTGCTGCAGAAGGCCGGCGTCGATCCAGCGACGCTGGGCACGACCGACGGGGTGATCGCCGCCGCCGACAAGATCAAGGCTTCGGGTCAGAACATCCAGCCCCTCGACCTGCCGACCGGCCAGCAGTTCGGGCAGTGGATCCTCAACACCCTGGCCAGCTCCAAGGGGACGTCGATCCAGGACGCGAACGGTCGGCCCGCCCTGAACACCCCGGCGGCCCGCGAGGCCGCCGCGTTCCTCGCGAAGGCCGCGAGCTACGGCACGCACTCCGCCGACCCGACCCAGCAGGGCCTGCTGCGGTTCGGCATCCGCCGGCAGACGGCGATGACCGCCGTGACAGTGGCCTCCGTGGCCGGTGGGCTGAGGTTCATCGCGGGGCAGGGGACTAAGGGTTTCCGGGCCGGCGCGGTCCCGTTTCCGACCCTGCCCGGCGGGACCCAGCACCCGGTCGCGGGCGGCAACGCGCTGACGGTCCTGTCCACCGACCGCTGCCAGCGGGAGATGGCGACCGAACTGGTCGTGTCGCTGCTCTCGCCGGACGTCGTGGCCGCGAGCACGGAGGCGTTGAGCTACATCCCGGTGGATACTCAGGCTGTCAGCCAGCTCGGGTCGTTCTACGAGACCTATCCGCAGCTCAAGCCGTTCAACGCACTAATCCCCTCGCTGGTGAAGGCGCCGGCCTGGAGCGGGGCCCGCGGCGGGGAGGTCCCGAGCGCGATCTCGGACCAGGTGCAGCGCATCCTCAAGGGCGAGGACCCGGTCAGGGCTCTCGCCGCGGCCCAGAGCCAGGCTGTGGAACTCACCCGTTGACCGGCGGACGCCGTGGGAGAGACCGATGACCCGGATCACGGAACCGGCCGACGGACCCGCCGCGGTGACGGCTGACGGACCCCCCGCGGTGATGGCCGCCACCGTGGGGGTGCCGATCGAGATCGACGGGCTGGGCCGGTCGTTCGGCCCGGTCCATGCGCTGCGCGACGTCACCCTGACGGTTGCGCCGGGGGAGATCGTCGCGCTGCTCGGACCGTCCGGCTCGGGTAAGTCGACGCTGCTGCGGATTTGCGCCGGCATCGAGGAGCCGACGTCGGGTGATCTGCGTTTCGGCGGGGTCAGCCAGCTTGGCGTCGCACCCCACCGCCGGGACGTGTCTATGGTCTTCCAGCATTTCGCGCTCTACCCGCATCTGACGGCGCTGGAGAACCTCACCTTGGCGTTGCGTTACGGCCGTGGCCTGCCGAAGGCCGCGGCGGTGGCCCGGGCCCGTGAGACGCTGGACATGCTCGGCATCGGTGAGCTGGCAGCTCGCCGGCCTGCGAAGATGTCCGGGGGCCAGCGCCAGCGGGTCGCGATCGGCCGGGCACTCGCGACCCGGGCCCGGGTGATCCTGTTGGACGAGCCGATGTCGGGGCTCGACGCCCAGCTCCGGGTCGATCTGCGGGTCGAGATCGTGGGCCTGCTGCGCCGGCTCGGCACCACCGCTCTGTTCGTCACGCACGACCAGGCCGAGGCGATGGCGGTCGGTGACCGGGTCGCGGTGCTCAGCGGCGGCCGGTTGCAGCAGATCGGGACGCCCGACGAGATCTACGACCGGCCCGCCACGCGCTTCGTCGCGGCATTCGTCGGCAGCCCGCCGATGAACGTCCGGGAGGGACGCTGGCATGACGGCCAGCTGCGCGGGGACGGATTCGCCCTGGCCGCCCCCGCCGGCGCGACGGCGTTCGGAGTCCGGCCCGAGCACCTGGTCCTGGCGGCGGGGGCTTCCACCGGATCAGGATGGGGACCGGCGGACGCCGTGGTGGCGCCGGTGGCGCTGGCGTCGCCGGCGTCGGATGCGCTGCGGGTGGCCGGTGAGGTCGTGGTGAGCGAGCGGCTCGGAGCGGAGCGGACGGTGCACGTCCGGACCTCCGCCGGGGTGCTCGCCGTCCGGGTCGACGCCGCTCAGGTGCTCGGCGTGGGCATGCCGGTCACCCTGCGCGCACCGCTGTCCACCCTGACCTTCTTCGACGCAGCCGGCGCCCGGATCTGACGCGGCGCGGCCTCGCCCCGGCGCGGCCGTCCCCTTCCCACCGCGCGTCCAGTCGGATCGGCGTCGCGTGAACCGCGGAGGGGCCCTCCCCGTGGGCATGTCCCCGGCTGCCCGACTCGGGGGCAGCGACCTGCTGGCTTGTGGGGAACGGAATTCCTGACCGGCCGACGTGGTCGTGTTCGGTCGAAACAGGAATATAACGTGCTTTTTTTCGGACGGCTCGGCGGACATGCGTGCAATTAGGGCCCGCCAGTGGTCCGGGAGTGACCTCTGTGCACGCATCGCACCGGAGTCGTCTCTTGGAGCACCAAGATGTCGCGACATAGCGTTAGTAGGTGCTCACGGAAGTGGCCCTGGAGATGCGACTACGAGGAGAACGTCGATGCTGACGGATAACGCTCATGCCTGCACTCATCCGCTTGCGTTCGTCCGAGCCCAGCGCGGGTGGTCCTATCAGCGTCTGGCGCGGGTCGTGGCCCGCCGCGCACGTGACCTCGGGGTGGCGAACATGGCCGCCGAGCGGCAGAAGGTCTGGCGCTGGGAGCACCGTGGTGTCGTGCCCGACCGAGTGTCCCAGCTCGCGCTCGCCGCGGAGCTCGGCGTGCCCAACGATCGCCTGGAGTCGCACCCCTGGCCCGCGTGGCTACCGACCGGCGACGCGGTGCGCACCGAGTACCCGTGGACGCCGGGCGGCAGCATAACCTCGATCATGGACGTCGTCGAGGACGCGCTCTCCGACCGCCGCGGCTTCCTGACGATCACTGGGGCCGGGGTGGCGGAACTCGCGACGCAGTGGCTCGGCATGGAACCGGCCCGGCTGGCGGCGGCCCTGAACGGGGGACGGGTCGACGACCAGATCGTGAACCGGATCGAGCACAACATCCCCGGGCTGCGGGTCATGGATGAGCGGCTCGGCGGGGAGAGCGTGCGCCGGCTGGTCGACGCCGAGCTCGGCGTGGTGGCGGACCTGCTGGTGCGCGGGTCCTACACCGAGCACGTGGGCCGTCACCTGCATCTGGTGGCCGCGGAGCTCGCCCGGTTCGCGGGGTGGGTCTCGTTCGACGCCGGCTTCCAGACGGCCGCCCAGCGGTACTGGATCACCGCGCTGCATGCCGCGCACGCCGGCGGGGACCGCATGCTCGGTGCGAACGTGCTGAAGAACATGTCCCTGCAGTGCGTGGACTTCGCCCGCCCGCGGGAGGCGGTGGATCTGGCCGAGGCCGCCGTGGCCAGCGCCGGGGGAGCGTCCGGTCGCGTCGGCGCCATGCTGCACATGCGGCGGGCCCGTGCCCACGCCGCGCTCGGGGAGGCCAGCGCCTGCGCGCAGGCGCTGGCCTGTTCGGAGGAGGCGATGGTCACCGCGCGGCCTGAGGACCCCGCCTGGTCGTCCTACTTTGACGAGGCCGAGTACCAGGCGCAGATCGGCAGCTGCTACATCGATCTCGGTCACCTCACGCAGGCGGACCGGTGGCTGGAACGCTCCCTGGCGATCCACCCGGACTCCCGGGCCCGGGACCGGGCCACTTACCTGCTCCGGTGGGCCGCGGTCCAGATGGATCTCGGTAACGTCGACCACGGGTGCGAGCTGACCCGCCAGGCCCTGCCGATGCTGGAGGCGACGCGATCCAAGCGCAACGCCCGCCGGGCCGACGAGCTGCGCCGCCGGCTGCGGCGGCACGGCACCGACCCGGCGGTGCGGGAACTCGATCAGCTCCTCGCCCGGACCGCCTGAGCCGGCCGGAACCCGAGCCGGCCGGGAATCAGGAACGCAGCCGCCCGGCGGGACGCTTCGGCGCCGTCGTGGCCGGCTCGTCGTCCGGATCGATCGCGGCGGCCAGCGGCGCGCCGTCGGGATCGGCGGCGACGAGGGCGGCATCCGCCGGCACGGACCGCTTGATCACCGCCAGGGCGATGGGGCCGAGTTCCTCGTGGACCTCGGAGCTGCCGACGAACCCGACCTCGCGCCCGCCGACCGTGACGGGAGAACGGGGCGCCGCCACCGTGCCGTCGAGATGCAGCAGCACCAGCCGCCGCGGCGGGCGACCGAGGTTGTGTACCCGGGCGACGGTCTCCTGCCCGCGGTAGCAGCCCTTGTCCAGGTGCACGGCGCTCGCCAGCCACCCCACCTCGTGCGGAATGGTGCGATGGTCGGTCTCCCGGCCGAGCCGGGGCCGTCGGGAGGCGATGCGCATGGCGTCGAAGGCGGACAACCCGGCCAGACCCGCCCCGGCGGCGCGCAGCCGTTCGACGGTGCCGCTCAGGTCGGCCCGGCCGACGAGGAGGTCGACGCCGTGGGGGATCCGCCGGACCAGCGTGCCCGTCCCGGTGCGGCCGACTGGGTAAGGACCGGTGACCGGTGCCCCGACCGGGTCGGGTGCCTGTGGTTCGGGCAGGTCCAGGCCGGGCGCGCCGTCACCCGGCCCGTCCAGCGCCGCGGCCGCGACCTGCGCGGCCCTTGGCCCGAGCACGCTGAGCACCGCCGTCACCGCGCCGATGTCCGTCGGCTCCACTCGGAGCATGAAGCGCATCGACTCCAGGTAGCGCAGCAGGGCGCCGCCGGTGCCGGGCTCGACGTCCACCCAGGTGGACGTGCCGTCGTCGGCGAGGACGAGATGGTGTTCGACGTGGCCGTGCGGGGAGAGCACCAGCGCCTCGGTGCCCCGCAGCGCGCCCAGCGCAGACAGATGCTGAGAGGTGACGCTGTGCAGCCAGGAGAGCCGGTCGGGGCCGGAGATGCGCAGCACGTCCCGATGCGATCTGTCGACGACGGCGGCGCCGTCACGCACTGCGCGCTGTTCCCGTAGCGGATCGCCGTAGTGGGCGGCGACCACGGCGTCTTCGGCAGTGCCGGCCACCGCACCCGGCAGGCCGAGCAACGGGGAGAGCGAGGCGGACGTCGTGAGGGACCCGGCGGTCATGGAACTCAGTCTAGGTCGCCGTGGCGTGCCTCGGCCGGGCCCGCGCACGGTTCGGCTGTGGCCCCCGGCCCGCGCGGGTGGCCTGGCTGTTCCGGCCGGTTGGTGTCAGGAGCGTCCCACAACGCGCGCGGAAAAGTCGTTGCGATGCGCCCCTGGGTCCGCGTAGCGTCACGGGTACACGAGAAGGGAGGTGGTCCAGGCTTTGTGTGCTCATAGGACTCGTGAGGTGGCTGTCCGCTAGCCGGTCTCGTGGTCCTCACCTCTAGCCGGGTGGCCCATGGGCACCGGCACCGGCG
>NZ_CDWWEW010000005.1:0-2517 GCF_977966315.1 Frankia sp. CeRuru1 | reverse complement strand
GCTCATAGGACTCGTGAGGTGGCTGTCCGCTAGCCGGTCTCGTGGTCCTCACCTCTAGCCGGGTGGCCCATGGGCACCGGCACCGGCGAGAACCAGGCAGACACCCGACCCCCGGGCGCCGTCGCAAGTCCCGACGGCCCGCCTCTGCTTCGCGCGGCGGCGGAGCGCCCGGGGGTCGTTCAGTTCCGGATGAATCCCGGTCGTGCCGCCGGATTCCTGTCGTGCTGCCGCGTGACAACCGGTCTCCGGCACGACCGGCCCCGAGCCGGGGAGCCACAGGCAACAACCGGCAATGCTGGCCGAGCGGGCCGCCGAGCGGGCAGGATCTCGGGTATGCCGACGCTCGTCCTGCTCCGCCACGGTGAGAGCATTTGGAACCGCGAAAACCTGTTCACCGGCTGGGTGGACGTTGATCTTTCCGAGAAGGGTGCCAAGGAGGCCACTCGCGGGGGTGAGCTGCTGCGGGAGTCCGGCGTCCTGCCGGACGTGGTGCACACGTCCCTGCTGACCAGGGCGATCCGCACCGCCTGGCTGGCGCTGGACGCCGCCGGGCGCACCTGGGTTCCGGTTCGCCGCACCTGGCGACTCAACGAGCGGCACTACGGCGGCCTGCAGGGCCTGAACAAGGCGGAGACGCTGGAGAAGTTCGGCGCGGAGCAGTTCCAGCTCTGGCGTCGCTCCTACGACACGCCGCCGCCGGAGATCGGTCCGGAGCAGGTCAGCGGGGTGGACGAGCGCTACGATGACCTCGCCCCCGACGTCATCCCGCGGACCGAGTGCCTTGCCGACGTCGTCGCCCGGATGCTGCCCTACTGGTACGACGCGATCGTGCCGGACCTGCGGACCGGCCGCACCGTTTTGGTGGCGGCGCACGGCAACTCACTGCGTGCCCTGGTGAAGCATCTCGATCATATCAGCGACACCGACATCGCCGGGCTCAACATCCCCACTGGCATCCCGCTGCGCTATGAGCTGGACGACCAGCTGGGTGTGGTGAGCTCGGGGTACCTCGACCCCGACGCCGCGGCGCTCGCCGCGGCCGCCGTCGCCGCGCAGGGCAGCAGGAAGTAGTCGGAAAAGTAATCGAGAAGATAGTCGAGACTAAAAATAGTCGGGACTATAGCCATATAGTCCCGACCGAGTCCTATAGCCCTGACCGGCCCGTGCCACCGTCGCGGGCCATCTCGGGCAGCCGCCATAGCGTCGGCGGGATGCACGCGGGGAACCGTCGGGCCGTGCGTGGGGGCCACGCGCGCGAGGCCGGGGGCGGATCCCCCGGGTGCCCTCACGCGCGGCTGGAATCCCCGGTGACCAGGTAGAGCACCCGGCGGGCGACCGAGACCGCATGGTCGGCGTACCGCTCGTAGTACCGGCCGCAGAGAGTGATGTCGATCGCCGCCTCCATCCCGTGCGGCCAGGGCTTCTCGATCAGTATGTGGAACAGGGCGCGGTGCAGCCCGTCCATCGCATCGTCGTCGGCCTCCAACTGCTTGGCGAGGTCGGTGTCCCGGCTGGCGATCACCGATCCGGCCTTCGCGACGATGCGCTGCGCGACCTGCCCCATCTCCAGAATGGTCGCACGAAGCTCCGGCGGGATCGCCCGGCCCGGATAGCGCCGACGGGCGACCTTCGCCACGTGCAGGGCGAGGTCGCCCATCCGCTCCAGGTCGGCGACGATCCGCAGCGTGGCCACCATCATCCTCAGATCGGTGGCGACCGGGGCCTGGCGGGCCATCACGTCGAAGGCCCGCTCCTCGATCTCGTTGCGCAGCAGGTCGACCGTCTCGTCTCCGCTGATGACGTTTTCGGCGAGTTGGAGATCGGCGTCGAGGAGAGCGGTGGTGGCCCGGGCCATGGCCGAGGCGACCAGGTTGGTCATCTCGATCAGGGACTGGTTGATGCTATCGAGTTCGTCGGTGAAGGCGTCCCGCACGGACGGCTCCTTCTCATTCGGTGGCGGATCGAGGGGTCAGAGATCCTGAGGGATTGACTTGATCATGGTGGTCCTGGGTACTTGCGTCGCTCCGGCTCTGACGATGATGCGGACCTCTCGCTCTCTGGTGAACTTTGGCGATGGGTCTGATGAACAGCTAGCGACGATCGGCGGTGGAGGCTTGCAGAGCAATACCTAGGTGGCATGCGGACACCTAGCATGCGGCGAGTGGGTGACAGGTCGGCGGATGCCATGACAACCGGTACACACCGCATCCGCAGCTCGTGCAGCTCGTGCAGGTCGGCAGGCCGTGCAGGGTGAGTGGACGATGGTGGACGATGACAGCAGTGCCTGGAACAGCCGGTTCGACGACTGACCTGACGACTGACCTGACGACTGGTTCGGCGTCCGGCGGGGACACCGGCGGCATGACGTTGCCGGCGAAGCTCGTGCGTCGGGTGATCGCCGGCCTGCCGACCGGTCTGCTCGTCCTCGACACCGCGGACCGGGTGGTCCTGGTGAACACGGTCGCGCGACGCATGGGTGTGGTCGCCGCCGACGAGATCGCGGTGGCGGAGCTGGCC
>NZ_CDWWEW010000004.1:8449-45516 GCF_977966315.1 Frankia sp. CeRuru1 | reverse complement strand
GTCTCCCCCGCGCGGAGCCGCCCGGAGGCCCAACGACGCGGCTCAGACCTGTGACTCCTCCTACGGGTCTCACCGTCTTCCCGCTTAGCCCGCACGGCCCGGGCGGTCCGACCCCGCGTGGCCCAGCCCGCATGGCACGAACGGGTAGCGTGCGAGCTGTGAGTCTCCGCCCGTCTGGAACAGTCCTCGCCGCCGATCCACTCGCCCGTGTTGCCGCTCTGCCCGGAGTGCGCGAAGCGGCGGACAGCGCCCGATCCGCGGTGGACACGCTCCTGCGCCACCGCGTTCTGCGCCGCCAGAGCGCCGAGGTGACCGCGGAGGCATCGTTGCGGGCCGCCCACGCCTGCGCCGCCCTCGAGGGATACGAGATCAGCCTGGACGAACTGCGGGCGCACCTGGCCCGATCCGGGCCCGAAGGTGTGCTCCCCGGTCTGGAGAAGACGGACGCGTCGGAGGCCGGAGCGGTCACCGACCGCGGTACGCGGAACGACGCCGCCATGGCCGGATCCGGCCATCCGTTCCCTGTCGTCCTCGGCACGGTTCGGCTCTACGCCGAGCTGGGCATCCTGGTTCCGGCCTGGGAGCAGGCACCGCGACAGGCCCTGGCCCGCATGCACGTGTTGCTGGGCCGGGGTTTCGTCCCGGACGACGAGCTCGGTCGTCCGCGGGCCGATGCCGGCACCCGGGAGATCCTCGACCCGTTGCGGTTGGGCCCGCCTCCCCACTCGGTGGAGACCTCGGTCCGGCTGGATGGCCTGACCGGACTCCTCGTCGCGCCCACGAGCGCGCCGGCGATCGTGGTGGCCGCCGTGGTGCACGGGGAACTGCTGGCCCTGCGACCGTTCGGTGCCCTCGACGGGGTCATCGCCCGGGCCGCCGCCCGCCTGGTCCTGATCGGCCGGGGCCTCGATCCCAAGGCGCTCACGGCGACCGACGTGGGGCATCTCGAGCTGGAACAGAACCCGGCGAGCATCCTGCGGGTGGACCGCACCGGGGACGTCATCGCCGGGGACGTCATCGCCGGGTACCGCGAGGCCGCCGCAGCCTATGTCGGTGGCGGCGCCGACGGCGTGGCCATCTGGGTACGGCACTGCGCGAAGGCCCTGGAACTCGCCGCACGGGAGTCCCTCGCCGTCTGCGAGGCGCTCGCCCGGACCTGATCCACACTTACGGCGCGATTGACGCACCTGACGGATCCGCTGCACGGATGGACCACAACGAACCTGCCCGTATGAACCACTCGGTACGGACCCCTGCGTGGGCCGCCGCCCCTCCTGCCACGTAGGCGGCAGCCACGCGTTCCCGGCCTGCGGTCTCGGCAGGGTCTCGGCCGGTCGAAACCTCCATCAGAACATCTTCAGGCCCTGTGGAGGGCGGTCATCCACAGGGCCTGTCGCGGCGCATGGTGAGACCACGTCTTCCCCGACCCTGATGGGAACGAGGCCGCCATGTCCCCTGCGCCGCCCCTGCTGACCGCCGCGGAGAACCACGGTCCGGTCGTACGCCCGCTCGTCGTCACCGCCATTCCGGACCTGCTTGACGATCTGTTGCGGCTTGCGGCGGCCGCCGGTGTATCGATGACGGTCGCCGCCGAGATGAGCGCGGTGCGCCGCAACTGGACGTCGGCTCCCCTGATCATCGTCGGAATGGACGAGATCGAGCCGTGCATCGCGGCCGCGCTGCCCGATCGACGGCATGTCGTCCTGGTCGGAGGACAGGTCGACGACGGCCGGGTGTGGGACGCCTCCGTGCGCATCGGCGCCGATCACGTGGTCTTCCTTCCCGAAGCCGAGCCCTGGCTCGTCGACCTCCTCAGCGATCTCGACGGGCTCGATCGGCATCATTCGGTGACGCTGGGCATCATCGGCGGCCGCGGCGGGACTGGAGCCTCCACCTTGGCCGTCTCGCTAGCCCTGGCCGGGCTGAGGCACGACCTGCGCACGATGCTGATCGACGCGGATCCGCACGGTGGTGGGCTCGCTCCCGCCTTCGCCCGCCTCGTGCCGTCCATGTCCGGTGCCTTCCCTGGCGGGGAGACCTCCAGCCTGGCGTCGCTGTTTCCCGCGCGCCACGACCAGCATGACCAGATGGACGGGAACGGCCCGGTCGGGCCGATCGCCTGGTCCGGCCTGCTGCCCCGCCGGGGTGACCTCTCCGTGGTGTCCTGGGATCCCGCTGTCAGCCCAGCCGTTCCCCCGGCGACGATGGCCACCCTGCTCGCGACCGCTCGTTGCACGTCCGACCTGGTGATCCTAGATCTCCCCGGCCGAGGGAATCCGGCGGCCACCGCAACCGACGCGGGCACCACCGTGGCCCTGCGGACCTGCCAGACGGTGCTGATCGTCACGCCCGCGGACCTGCCGTCGATCGTGGCGGCCGAACGTGTCTGCTCGGCTGCCATCCGCCAGGCTGCCGATGTGCGCGCCGTCGTCCGGCTGCACCCGTCCGACCGCCTCACCCCGGAGGCGATCGCCACGATGCTCGGCGTGCCACTGGCCGGGGTGATCAGCAGCCGACGGCACCGTCCGGTTCCCACTCGCGACCGCTACGGCGGCTCAGCCAGCGGGAACACCATCGATCGCCTCAGCGAGGAACTGCTGACCCGCCTCGGCGTTCTCGGGCCACGGGTGTGGCCCGATCCGGAGGCCTGGTCATGACCGGGCTCGGCGAGCGACGCAGGTCCCCATTCCCCGCCACAGGTCACGCGGCCTCACCGGCTGCCCGAGCGGCCGCGAGGCCCGCGGTCTCCACACGATCTTCACCGCCGTTCGCAATCCCGCCGGAACCGCTCGAACCACCGGAACCACCGGAACCACCGGAACCGACGACCGCACCCGCGGAGCCGCTCGGAGCCGGCCCGCTGGATTCCCTCCTCGCTGATCCACACGTCACCGATGTCCTGGTCAACGGGCCCGGCGAGGTCTGGGTGGAACGCCGGGGCCGGCTCATCCGTACCTCGGTCGCTTTCGCGGACGAGGAAGCGGTGCGGCGCCTGGCCGTTCGTCTCGCCGCGACGGCCGGGCGGCGCCTGGACGCCGCGATGCCCTTCGCCGACGTGCAACTGCGCGACGGAACCCGGTTGCACGCGGTTCTGGCACCGATTGCGGTGCAGGGTACGTGCCTGTCGCTGCGACGGACCCGGCGTCGCCCCTTCACCTTCGACGAACTCGTGCTCGCCGGAACAATGAGCCCGGCCGTGGCGGCCGTGCTGCACGCAGTCCTGAGCGCCCGACTTGCAATCGTGGTGACCGGGGGAACCGGCTCGGGCAAGAGCACGCTACTTGCCGCGCTACTGGGAGCGGTGCGCCCCGACGAACGGATCGTGCTAGTGGAGGACACCGCCGAGCTCGTCATGGACCGTCCGGGGATGGTGCGGCTCGAGGCCCGCTCGCCGAACATCGAGGGCGCTGGCGAGGTGACCCAGCGCGATCTGGTCCGCCAGGCGCTGCGCATGCGCCCGGACCGGCTGGTGCTCGGCGAGGTCCGCGGCCCCGAGGTGCTCGATCTCCTCGTCGCCCTCAACACCGGTCACGAGGGCGGGTTGAGCACCGTGCACGCCAACGACACCAGTGCGCTGCCCACCCGTCTGGAGGCTCTCGCCGCCCTCGCCGGGCTGTCCCGCCCAGCGGTCCACAGCCATATCGCGGCAGCGCTCCACACCGCCGTTCATCTTCGCCGGGAGGCCGACGGCCGCCGCCGGGTCTGCGCGATCGGGGTGTTCCGCCAGGCGGGCAGCGGACTGGTTCAGGTCGTGCCGGCCCTGGTCGTTCCTGCCTCACCTTCCCGGAACGGGCCAGCCATGCGCGCCTGCGACCCGACACCGGCGGAGGGCCTGCCGATCCTGCGCGACCTGCTGGACGTGCGCGGTGTCTCGCTTCCAGCCCTGGTCGACGCCGGGTCGCAGGTGCGGAGGCGAGCATGACCGTACTCGAGCGCGTGGGGACCGTCCCGGCAACCGTCGCAGTCACCCGACCGAGGACCGGAACCGTGATCGGTTCGGGAATCGGCCTGGTCCTCGGTGCCGTCCTGTTCACGGTGGCCGCCGGACCGGTGGCGGCGGGCGTCGTGGCCGTGCTGCTCTGCTGTCTCGCCCGGGCGCGACGGCGGTCACGGGAGCGGCGTAGGCAGGTGGCGGTCCGCCAGTCCGCCGAAGACCTCCTCGCCGCGTTCGCGGCCGAGCTCGACGCCGGCGCACCCCAGCTCGAGGCCCTGCGCCGGGCGGCGGGCGGCATCGACGAACTCGTGGCGGCACCGGCGGGACGATCGGCGTGGGTGCCTCTCGACCAGCTCGGTGCCGCGCTCGACCGGACGGAGGAGCCCGGTCCATTGTTGTGCCGCAGTGAGGCGTCATCACTGCGACAGCTCGGAGTCGCCTACCAGGTCTGCGCGGCCGTCGGCGCAAGGCTGGCTCCCGTCGCGACGATGCTCGCGGCGGTCGCCCGCGCCGACGCGGTGCGGGCGGGCGAGCTGACCTCGGCACTGGCCGGGCCCCGGTCATCCGGACGGCTGGTGGCCTCGCTCCCGCTGGCCGGAATCGTCCTGGGGTCGCTCGCGGGAGCAGCGCCGATCGCGGTGTTGCTGGGCACGCCGGCGGGGATCGGATGCCTGCTCGTGGGCGGGCTCGCCGACCTGGTCGGAGTCCGCTGGCTTCGCCGCTTGGCGGACGGCGTGGAGCGACGGGGAGGGCCGGTAGCCGTGGATGCAACGGGCGTCGCGCCCCCGACCTCCGCCGCGGGGCACGACCGGTTCCTCGCCGACTTTCCCCTGGCGCTGGACCTGATCGCGGCGTGTCTGCGCAGCGGGGGGACCATCGTGTCGGCGGTGCGGGCCGTCGGCGCCGCCACCGGTGGTGTGTTGGGCGCGGAACTGTGCTCCGTAGGCGATGCACTCGCGGCGGGCGCCACGGTGGGCGCTGCCTGCGAGCGACTGGTGGCCGCGAGTCATGCTCCCCAGCTCACCGACCGGTTGCCCGGATGGGCTCGCCGCGGACGCGTGACCCCGCCATCCCGGCGGGCCAGGATGGTGCGGGCAGCGATCATGGCGCTCGATCGCGCGGAGACGTCCGGGGCGAAGCTCGCCGCCACTCTCACCCGACTGGCCGATCGTGCCAGGGACGAAGCCCACGCGGAGAGCATCGCCGCGGCTCGTCGGGCAGGTGTCCTGGCGGTCGCGCCCCTGGGCCTGTGCTTCCTTCCCGCTTTTCTCCTGCTCGGAGTGGTCCCCATGGTCCTCGGATCCGTCCCCGCGCTGTTGCCGGCCTGAAGTCCCGATCATCCAGCTGCCACCGCGGCGCCGAGCATCCAGGCCTGACCCATCGCTCGATCCCGATCCTCCCCTGTCCCGGAGGTAGTTCTCATGTTCCTGGCAGCCCGCTCCTCGTGCCGACGCCTGTCACGATGGCCGGTGTCCCGGCGGCTCCTCAGCGTGTGGCGCCCGGCCGTCCAGGCCCGCGACCACGGCATGTCCACCGCCGAGTACGCGGTCGGCACGCTTGCGGCCGTGGCGTTCGCCGGCGTCCTCTACGCGGTGGTGTCAAGCTCCGCGACCCGGTCGCTGGTCTCCTCGGTGGTGCAGCGCGCGCTGACCGTGGCGTTCTGAGCGCGGCCGTGATGCCTGTGCGCTCCTCCCAGCGGCCGCCGCGGCCGGTGACCCGTCGACGTAGGAGATCCGTCCGCGGGCCGGACCGCGGCCAGGCCACCGCCGAGCTCGCGATCGGCCTGCCCTCACTGTTCGTCGTCTTCTTCCTGGCCGCCTGGATGCTCGGTGCCGTCGCAGCCCAGGCCCGATGCGCCGACGCGGCACGCATCGGCGCCCGCTTGGCTGCCAGGGGGGAGCCGGATTCGGCCGTGCACACCGTGGTGATCCAGGCCGCACCCGTCGGCTCCACCGTGACGCTGCACCGTGGCGCGGGTCGGCTCGAGGTACAGGTGTCGGTGCACGTCGGTGGCATCGGCGTCAGCCGGCTGGTTCCCGGCATCGAGGTGGCGGCGCGGGCCGTCACCCCCGTCGAAGCGACGGCCGATCTTCCGTCCGATGCCCCCACCGGATGCCCGGTCCGGATGGCGTCGTGAGCGGGACGCGCCGGCTGAGGACGCTGCCGACCGTCACGCCGGGGGTAGCGCCGTCCGCCGCGGCCCCCGATGCAGGGTCCGCGACGGTATGGCTGCTGGCCGTCCTGTTCGCGCTGCTCTCGCTGGTGAGCGTCGCGTTCACCGTGACGGTGATCAGCACGGTCCGGCAGCGGGCCGCTGGAGCGGCGGATCTCGCCGCCCTCGCGGCCGCAGCGATGCCGCCCGCCAACCAGCGGACGATGTGCGCGCGGGCCGACGAGGTCAGCGCAGCCAACGGGGCGCGGCTGGCGGCCTGCCGGGTCGACGGCAACGCCGTCGAGGTGACGGTCCTCGCGCGCCTACCGGCGGTACTCGGCCCGCTCCCGGAGCTGTCCGCCCGCGCCCGTGCCGGGCCGTGGGGAGGAGCGGAGGGTGTCTACTTCCCAGTCGGCGTGGACGACCCGGTTCCGGAACGGACGCCCTCGCGAGGTTGGGCGGCGCCACTCGCCGCATCACCGCCACTGTCACGGCGCCGCAGATCAGCGACGCGGGCGACGATCCGGTCGCCCCGGTGGGGATGGGTGATGATCTGGCCCGAGGACGCTGCAGTGGGAGCAGTCGCGGGCATCGGAGCGGTCGCGGAGGCCGGAGCGGCCGCCGGACGCGCCTGGGGCGGGGCCGTCCGGGTTCGTGCCCCGCCGGTGTCGGCTTCGACGGACCGGGGGGCGCTGGTGGCGGGCGCGGGCGGCGCGGCTGGCGCGGAACGCACCAGCGCCTCCATCTCCCGGGCGCGCTGGCGTTCCATCCGGTGGCGGCGGCGATCCCGCGCGAGGCCCTGCAGGAAGAGCTGCACGCCGGCCGCTACCAGCACTCCCGTTACCAGGCCGAGGACGAACAGGCCCCAGATGTCGAACGAGAGCATCTGCCCCATGATCAGGACATCGGTGTGGCCGCTGTTCTCCAACACGAGATCCGCGGTGAGAACTCCAGCCACCAGCAACAGCACGACACCGACGGTTACCACCGAGACCTCCAAAACCATGGACGTTGGCATAAACGACGGAGAAAAGCCGATCTGGTCGACATACCCGGGTCCGGTCGCGGGGGAACCACGCCGCGGCGAAGTGGTCACGGGGCTAGCCGATCATGGCGGTCACCGCGGCGAGGAGCCGCCAGGCAGCCGCCTTATCGAGCGGCTCATTGCCATTTCCGCATTTGGGCGACTGGACGCACGACGGGCACCCCGCCGGGCACTCACACGCTTCGATCGCGTCCCGGGTCGCAGCCAGCCAGGCGCCGATTCGGAGAAATCCCCGTTCGGCGAAACCCGCCCCGCCGGCGTGTCCGTCGTAGACGAAGACGCTGGTGCGTTCGGTGTCCGGATGGCGCGCGGTCGAGACACCGCCGATGTCCCAACGGTCACAGGTCGCGAACAGCGGGAGCAGACCGATCGCCGCGTGTTCGGCGGCGTGGACGGCGCCGGGGACGTCCGCCGGCTCGATCGCGGCTCGGGCAAGCAGGTCGTCGGACAGCGTGTACCAGACGGCCCGGGTTCGCAGCTGACGCGGCGGCAGATCGAGAGGCTCCTGCCCGAGCACCTCGCCCGTCGCGATCAGCCGCCGCTGGTATCCGACGACCTGGCTGGTGACCTCGACCACGCCGAGGTGCACCTCCACGTCGGGCAGCACCCGGGATCGCGACGACTCCACCACCCTGACGTCGGTGTGGTCACGCGCGGTGGTCGTCCATTCCGGCGTCGACTCGCATACGAACGCGACGGATTCCTCGAGGTCGAGGTCCTCGACCACGAAGCTCGATCCCTGGTGAAGATAGACCGCGCCAGCGTGCACCGTCGTGTGCGAGGTCGCGGCGTCCACGGTGCCCAGGAGCCGGCCGGTCCGCGCTTCGACGATGCGAACCGGTGGTCCTCCCGCCCCTCGGATGTCCACATCCGGCCGGGCCCGTTGCGTCCAGAACCAGCCCGTGGGCCGGCGGCGCAGCCGTCCTCGGCGGACCAGGTCGTCGACGGCGAACGCAGCGGTCGGTCCGAACAACGCCAGATCCGCCTCGGTCAGCGCCAACTCGGCCGCGGCGCACTCCAGGTGCGGAGCGAGCACGTAGGGATTGTCGGGGTCGAAGACGCTGGCCTCCACCGGCCGTCCGAAGATGGCTTCGGGATGATGCACCAGGTAGGTGTCAAGCGGATCGTCCCGGGCGACCAGCACGGCCAGCGATCGCCGGCCATCCCGCCCGGCGCGCCCGGCCTGCTGCCAGAGCGAGGCGAGCGTGCCAGGAAAACCGGCGGTGACGGTGGCGTCCAGCCCGCTGATGTCCACCCCGAGCTCGAGTGCCGGCGTCGCGGCCGCCCCGAGCAGGGCGCCCGAGCGGAGATCCTCCTCCAGGGCCCGTCGCTCCTCCGGCAGGTAGCCCGCCCGATACGCCGCCACCCGGTCGGCGAGGTCTGCAGCGATCCGACCGAGTTCGCGGCGGGCAGTCACCGCCACCACCTCGGCGGCCCGTCGCGAGCGGACGAAGACCAGGGTGCGCACACCGTCCGCGACGAGGTCCGCCAGCAGGTCCGCGGACTCGGCGGTCACCGACCGGCGGACGGGGGCGCCGTTCTCGCCCGGGCCGGGCGCGGAGGTCGGGTCCTCCCGGTCCGGCGAGCTCTGCCCGGTCGTGAGCAGCGGAGGTTCGTAGAGCACGAAGTCCAGTGGCCCCCGCGGAGATCCGTCGACGTCGACCACCTCGACCTCCACGCCGGTGAGCCGTGCGGCCGAGACCCCGGGATCGGCGACGGTCGCGGACGCGAGCAGGAACACCGGATCGGTCCCGTAGCGAGCGCAGATCCGCCGCAGCCGGCGGATCACCGCGGCCACGTGTGCGCCGAATACCCCTCGGTAGCCGTGGCACTCGTCGACGACGACGTAACGCAGGCCGCGCAGGAACTGGGCCCACCGCCGGTGGAAGGGCAGGATGCCACGGTGGAGCATGTCGGGGTTGGTCAGGACCAGGCCGGCGTGCGCCCGGACCCAGTCCCGTTCGGCCGCCGGCGTGTCCCCGTCGAACGCGGCGGCCCGGATACCGGTGAGCCGCAGCGACCGCACGGCTCTAAGCTGGTCGTGGGCCAGCGCCTTCGTGGGCGCCAGGTAGAGTGCCCGGGCACCGGGCTCGGCGAGCAGCCGGGACAGCACCGGCATCAGATAGCCAAGCGACTTGCCCGAGGCCGTGCCGGTCGCCAGCACCACGCTGCGCCCGGCGTATGCGGCCTCGGCGGCAGCCGCCTGGTGGCTCCAGGGGCTCGCGATCCCGACGGCCGTCCACCGTCCCCGCAGGACCGGATCGATCCAGTCCGGCCATGGCGCCGGGCAGCCGTCCCGGGCAGGGACGCGCTCGATGTGCGTCATGCACCGCGCTCGTCGCACGTCGCGGCGCAGCCCGGCAAGGGCCGTGTCCGCACCGTCGACATCCACCGGCGAGCCCACGACGATCGAGGATATGCGTCTCGACGCGGTCACGGCGCCCTTCAGCCGGACAAACCCCCGGAGCATCGCCCTCTCGGGCCCCCGGCCGATCGAGCCCGAGGATCCCGGATCCCGGTCCGGGGAACATCTCGGCGTGGCTACGGGCAGCGATGCCGACGACAAGACGACAGGCGGACCACAGAGTGTCCCCGCGGGACCAGCTGCGTCGAAACCGCCGATGCGGTCGGTCGACCCCCACACGAGCGCCAAGATCGGGGATACATTTCATCAGACGTCATCAGCCGGCGACGCCGCAACACCGGACCCGCGATCTGTGTCGCGGCACACCGGATTGATCCTCCTCGTGGGAGGGTAATGGCGCCGTGATGTCGGTCGCCCGAAGCACGGGACGGCCGGAGGCACACAAGGAGGATCCGTGGACCTGTCCCTCACGACACGCCAAGAAGGCAACCACACGGTCGTGGTGGTGGGCGGCGAGATCGACGTCTACACCGCGCCGAAGCTTCGCGAGCAGCTCATCGATCTCGTGTCCGGGGGGTCATACCACCTCGTCGTCGACATGGAAGGCGTCGAGTTCCTCGATTCGACGGGCCTCGGGGTCCTCGTCGGCGGGCTCAAGCGGGTGCGTGCGCACGAGGGTTCACTGCGTCTGGTCTGCACTCAGGAGCGCATCCTGAAGATTTTCCGGATCACCGGCCTGACCAAGGTCTTCCCCATCCACTCCTCCGTCGAGGAAGCCCTTGCCGCGAGCGACTGAGCCGGACATCACTCTTTCGCGAAAGGCAGGCCCGCCGTATGCCCACCGTTGAGCTGCGGTTCGCTGCCCTGAACGGGCACGTTCGTACCGCCAGGATGATCGCGACGGCGGTCAGCCGGCGCGCAGGAGTTCCGGTCAGCGCGGCCGACGAGATCAAACTTGCGGTGACGGAGGCGTGCACCCGAGCGGTGCGCGTCAACCGCAAGCATGCGCCGCAGGCCCCGGTGCATGTCGCGCTCATCGACGGCGCCGATTCCTTCACCATCACGGTGGCCGACTGCGGCAGAACCGGAGACGAGGTCGCCCCCGGTCCGGACGGTGGCCTCGTCACCGCGACCACCCTGCTCGAACTCGAATCCGAGTCGACTCAGCCGCCAGGTTGGGCGGAACCGGCGGACGACGATCTCTCGGAGGACAACTCCGGTTTCCCACCGGGGCTCGGACTCGCCCTCATCGAGGGACTCGTCGACGAGATCGAGATCAGGCGCGGCCCCGACGGCGTGGGTACGGTTGTCGCGATGACCTGGCGCACCGGCGCCACATCGGATCCCTGCGAATCCGCGGTGTAGGACCTCTCCGGTCTCCCTGCCTGGGCCTGGCGACTGTTCCAGCCTCCGACCGTGTCCAGCCTCCGACCGTGCCGCCATGTGCCCCGCGCCAGGTTCCGAAGGCGGGGCACCTAGAACCTGACATTGAGGTGGAGCCACGGCGCCAGTCTGCCATGTCAGCAATAGCACGAGTGATCTTTTTACACCGAATATTCCCGAATCGACCCGTTTCCGGATTATCGCCAGGGCGGTGAGAGGTACCCGAGAGCACGCGACCCGGGCCGCCGCTACCGAAAAACGAGCGCACGTCACAGACGTGTGGATAGACTCCGCCGCATCTCATGGACGGCTGATCCAACCATCCGTGATTCCCTTGGTGCTCCCCGCGAGACCGGTCAGATGTCTAGAAATGGGAAGAATCGGCCGATCTCGCCCAAAGCGTCGCCGGATGCGGCGCGTGACCGTGACCGTCTCGATGCCGTGGCGACCGCCGTGAGGGCGCCCAAGAGCACCGGCACCCTCACGGAGGGCGCACAGAGCAGACCGGGAGGAGCCATGTCCTCGATCCAAGCCCTACAGACCGAGGGTGCTGGAATTGACCTTAGCGGCAGAGCCCTCGGACTGGTCGCCGGTGTGGCGATAGTCGCAGCCCTCGCATTGCTTGTTGCCGGTTATCTGGTTCGTGAGGTATTGGCGGCGAGTCCGGGCACCCCGAGGATGGTGGAGGTCGGCCGGGCGGTCCAGGAGGGCGCCGCAGCCTATCTCAGACGGCAGTTCACCACACTCGCGGGATTCGTCGTCGTCATCCCCTTCGTACTACTGCTCCTGCCAGCCGAGAACACTGGAGCAAAGATCGGTCGGTCGATCTTCTTCGTGGTCGGTGCGATCTTCTCCGCGTTGGTCGGATTCGTCGGGATGTCGCTGGCGACCCGGGCCAACACCCGCACCGCGGCCGCCGCCATGACCCGAGGGGAACGAGCCGCCGTCCGCATCGCCTTCCGCACCGGCGGGGTGGTGGGGATGTTCACCGTCGGTCTCGGGCTCCTGGGGGCGGCGGCTGTGGTCCTCGTCTTCCGGGACACCGCCCCCCAGGTCCTGGAGGGATTCGGATTCGGCGCCGCTCTGCTCGCGATGTTCATGCGAGTAGGCGGAGGGATCTTCACCAAGGCCGCCGATGTCGGGGCGGACCTGGTTGGCAAGGTGGAACAGGGGATTCCCGAGGATGATCCCCGCAACGCCGCGACGATCGCCGACAACGTCGGCGACAACGTCGGCGACTGCGCCGGCATGGCCGCCGACCTGTTCGAATCCTATGCGGTGACGCTCGTCGCGGCGCTGATTCTCGGGGTCGAGGCGTTCGGCGAACGCGGCCTGGTGTTCCCCCTGCTCATCCCGGCGGTCGGGGTTGTGACCGCGGTCATCGGAATCTTCGCGGTGTCGCCGCGGGCCGGTGACCGCACCGGAATGTCCGCCATCAACCGGGGTTTCTTCATCTCCGCGGTGGTGTCCGCGGTCGGCGTCGTCGCCGTCTCGCTGCTCTACCTCCCGGCGAGCTTCGCCGATTTCCCCGGGATGCAGGGGAGCACCCAGTCTGGCAATCCACGAGTGATCGCGATCGGCGCGGTCCTGATCGGGATCGTGCTCGCCGCCGCCATCCAGCTGCTCACCGGGTATTTCACCGAGACCGGCCGGCGGCCGGTGCAGGACATCGCAAAGGCGTCGCTCACCGGACCGGCCACCAACATCCTCGCCGGAATCGGGGTAGGTCTGGAGTCGGCGGTCTATTCTTCGCTTCTCATCGGTGCTGCGGTCTTCGGCGCCTACCTGCTCGGCTCCGGCAGCGTCACGATCGCGCTGTTCGCGGTGGCGCTGGCGGGGACCGGTCTGCTGACGACGGTGGGTGTCATCGTCTCGATGGACACCTTCGGGCCGGTGAGCGACAACGCGCAGGGCATCGCCGAGATGTCCGGCGACATGGACGAGGCGGGTGCAGCCATCCTCACCTCGCTCGACGCCGTCGGCAACACCACCAAGGCGATCACGAAGGGCATCGCGATCGCCACCGCGGTGCTCGCCGCCTCCGCGCTGTTCGGCTCGTTCACCGACACCGTGACGACGGCTCTCCGCGACGCCGGAGCGCTGCCCGAGGCGGGTCGGGGCATCGTTGGCGGCCTGAACATCGCCTACCCCGACGCGCTGGTCGGGCTCACCATAGGGGCATCCGTGGTCTTCCTGTTCTCCGGGCTCGCGATCAATGCGGTGGGCCGCGCGGCCGGGCGGGTCGTCCTGGAGGTGCGCAACCAGTTCCGGTCCAGGCCTGGAATCATGACCGGCGACGAGAAGCCGGATTACAGTGCGGTCGTCGACATCTGCACCCGCGATTCGCTCCGTGAACTGATTACACCGGGGACGCTGGCGGTTCTCGCCCCGATCGCGGTCGGTTTCGGCCTGGGATACCCGCCGCTCGGCGCGTTCCTCGGCGGCGCCATCGCCGCCGGCGTGCTGATGGCCGTGTTCCTCGCGAACTCCGGCGGGGCCTGGGATAACGCGAAGAAGATGGTCGAGGACGGCAACCACGGCGGAAAGGGTTCGGAGGTCCACGCGGCCACGGTGATCGGCGATACCGTGGGAGATCCATTCAAGGACACCGCCGGCCCTTCGATCAACCCACTGCTCAAGGTGATGAATCTGGTCAGCCTGTTGATCGCTCCGACAGTCGTGAAGTACTCGGTGGGCGCGGACGAGAACACGGGGCTGCGCATCGGTGTCGCCCTCGCCGCCCTCGCCGCCATCGCCGCCGTGATCATCATCTCCAAGCGGCGGAGCTCAATGATCAACGATGTGCCCGCTATGACACAATCGACACCGACCCTCAGCGAGAAGATCAACGCCTGACCCACATCGTTCCGTCACCGCCGACCCCCGCGGCTCGCACGAGGCCACGCGGGTCGGCGGCGCTGTTTCGCACCGATGGAACCTCGGGAACCGGTGGAACCTCGGGATGCGGGATCGGCACCGCCCGTGGGCCGGGTGATGCGCCGGCGGACCATCCGCGCCACCCACATCGGATCGGAGAAGCAGTGGGTGAGCGTCGGGCTACGGTCGCCATACCGGGACGGGAGGATCCGCGAGACGGAATGGCGGCGTACGGTGCTGCGAGGCACCGCTCTCACTCCGACGGCCGCCACCCGCACGACCACCGTCCGCCGGACACCCGTACCGCCCCCGCCAGATCCAGTAACGCGCTCCGCCTCCGCAACATCCGCCATGTTCGAGACCTACGCTCCGTAGAAGCAACCTACGCTTTCGCCCCACAGAGCACTAAAACGAGCACGTCGCACCGAGGAGAGAAGTGCCAGCGCGCACGAAGACGACGACACGGGCGACCGCGCGGTCATCCGCACCGGTCGCCGAGCCCACCGAGGCCGGACTCCCGCCGGAGACCGGCTCGAGCGAGGCATCCGCCGACGTACCCGTCGGCGCCACCAGCCGGACGGCGAACAGCAGGACGGCGAACGGGCGAACGGGGACTGGCCATTCGGCGAACGGCTCAGGCGGAGCCAGCGGCGCCCACGGCAGCCGCGCCACCGGCTCCGGCCGGGGCCCGGGCAACCGCCTGGTCATCGTGGAGTCGCCAGCGAAGGCGAAGACGATCGCCGGCTATCTCGGTCCGGGGTGGCAGGTCGAATCCAGCATCGGGCACATCCGTGACCTCCCGCGCAGTGCCGCCGATGTCCCGGCCGCGCACAAGGGCAAGCCGTGGGCTCGGCTCGGCGTCGACGTCGACAACGACTTCGAACCGCTCTACATCGTGACGCCGGACAAGAAACCGCAGGTCAGCAAGCTCAAGGCGCTCGTGAAAGACGCCAGCGAGCTCTACCTCGCGACGGATGAGGACCGCGAGGGCGAGGCCATCGCCTGGCATCTGCTCCAGACGCTGAAGCCGACGGTGCCGGTCAAGCGGATGGTGTTCCACGAGATCACCCCCCAGGCGATCCAGCGGGCCGTCGACAATCCGCGCGAGATCGACGCGAACCTGGTCAACGCTCAGGAAACGCGTCGCATCCTGGACCGCCTCTACGGCTACGAGGTCTCTCCCGTGCTGTGGAAGAAGGTCATGCCGAGGCTGTCGGCGGGCCGGGTCCAGAGCGTGGCGACCCGCATCCTGGTGGAGCGGGAACGTGCCCGGATGCGGTTCCGCTCGGCGGAGTACTGGAACATCGAGGGCCTGTTCGGAGCGACCGTCGCCCGCCAGGCGTGGTCGGACGCGGACGGCACACCGGGGTCCGGGCCGGGCGGACCCAGCGCCGGATCCGCCCGCGGCGACGGGGTCGAGAAGACCCCGCTCCCGGCGACCCTGGTCGCCCTGAACGGCAACCGGATTGCGACGGGTCGTGACTTCTCCCCGACGGGGCAACTCGTCTCCTCCGGGGTGACGCGGCTGGACGAGGCCGCCGCCCGGTCGCTGGCCGAGCGGCTCGCCGACGCCGCATTCACGGTGCGCTCGGTGGAGACCAAGCCCTACCGCCGTTCGCCGTACCCGCCGTTCATGACCTCGACGTTGCAGCAGGAGGCCGGCCGTAAACTGCGTTTCTCCAGCCAGCGCACGATGCAGGTGGCGCAGCGGCTGTACGAGAACGGCTACATCACCTACATGCGGACGGACTCGACGAACCTGTCCGAGACCGCTCTGACCGCGGCCCGCGCGCAGGCGGCGAGCCTGTACGGGCCGGAGTACGTGCCGGCACGCCCCCGCACGTACGCCAAGAAGGTCAAGAACGCGCAGGAGGCCCACGAGGCCATCCGACCCGCCGGAGACCACTTCCGGACCCCGGGTGAGGTTCGTGGCGAGCTCGACGTCGACTCCTACCGGCTCTACGAGCTGATCTGGCAGCGGACGGTGGCCAGCCAGATGGCGGACGCCCGCGGCACGAGCGCCACGATCCGGCTCGGCGCGACCTCGTCCACCGGGGAGGACGCCGAGTTCTCGGCATCGGGGAAGGTCATCACCTTCCCCGGCTTCCTGCGCGCCTACGTCGAGGGCGCCGACGATCCAGACGCGGAACTGGAGGACCGGGAGCGGCGGCTGCCGGACGTACGCCAAGGCGACCCACTGACCACCCGCTCGCTGACCCCCCGCGGGCACACCACCAGCCCGCCGGCGCGCTTCACCGAGGCCAGCCTGGTCAAGACGCTCGAGGAGCTCGGGATCGGTCGGCCGTCCACCTACGCCTCGATCATCGGCACCATCCAGGACCGCGGCTACGTGTGGAAGAAGGGCTCGGCCCTGGTGCCGAGCTTCGTCGCGTTCGCTGTCGTCGGCCTGTTGGAGGACCACTTCACCCGGCTGGTCGACTACCGGTTCACCGCGACGATGGAGGACGACCTCGACGACATCGCCGCCGGCACGGCCGCCTCGACCGACTGGCTGACCCGCTTCTACTTCGGAACCGGCGACGGCACCGACCCGGCCGCCGACGGACTGAAGCATCTGGTCAATGAGCGGCTCGGAGAGATCGACGCCCGCGAGGTGAACTCGATCCCCCTCGGCGAGACCGACGACGGCACCCTGCTGGTCGTACGGGTGGGCCGCTACGGCCCCTACGTCCAGCACGAGGAGCGCCGTGCCAGCGTGCCGGACGATCTCGCACCGGACGAACTCACCGTCGGCAAGGCGCTGGAGCTGCTGGCCGCGCCCAGTGGCGACCGGGTGCTGGGAATCGACCCGGCGTCGGGGGCGACCATCACGGCGAAGGCGGGTCGCTTCGGCCCCTACGTCACCACCGACACCGACCCGCCGCGCACGTCCAGTCTGCTGCGTGGCATGTCGTTGGAGACGCTGACCCTCGACGACGCCGTGCGGTTGCTCACCCTTCCGCGCATTCTGGGTGCGGGGGAGGACGGGGAGGAGGTCACCGCCCAGAATGGTCGCTATGGCCCATATGTGAAGAAAGGCACCGAAAGTCGGTCGTTGGAATCCGAGGATCAGTTGTTCACCGTGACCCTGGACGAGGCCTTGGTGCTGCTCTCCCAGCCCAAGGCCCGCGGTCGGCGCCAGGCCGCGCAGAGCCCGCCGCTGCGAGAGCTCGGGACCGACCCGGCCAGCGGCAAGCCGATGGTGGTGCGGGAGGGCCGGTTCGGCCCCTACGTCACCGACGGTGAGACCAACGCCAGTCTGCGCAAGGGCGACACGGTCGAGACGATCACCGATGAGCGTGCCGCGGAGCTGCTGGCAGACCGTCGGGCCCGCGGACCGGCCACCGCGAAGCGTTCTGCCCGGGGCACCGCGAAGACCGGCCCGAAAACCACCAAGGCCAAGCCGGGTACGGCGAAGACCGGCACCGCGAAGACCGGCACCGCGAAGACCGGCACCGCGAAGACCGGCACCGCGAAGACCGGCACCGCGAAGACCGGCACCGCCAGGTCCAAGACCGCCCAGACGGTGACGGACGACGGCGATGGCTCCGGTAGCTCCGATGGCTCCGGTAGCTCCGGTAGCTCGTCGTCCAGTGGCACCCGCCGGACGGACTGATGGCGCTGCCGATCGGTGGGAGCCCTGGAGAACCTGGAGAAGCGGACGCGCCCCGGGTGGTTTCCGAGGTCACGGCGTTCACTGTCGGCGACTTGGAGTCCACACCTGGTGACACAGGGTCGTCCGATGTGACCGGCAGGTCCACCGCCCCGGTCGAGACGTCCGGAGGAGACCCTGTGGCCACCGACCATGCAGCCGGGCATCGGGACGCCGGGCGGCGCCCACCCCGGCCCGTCCGGCGACCGCGGGCCCGCCGCTCGCCGAGCAGGCATCCGGTGACGACGGTTCCCTCGCCGCCGCTGCCGTCCGCCATCGCCGCCGGAGGCGACAGCGACATCCGGGCCGTCCTGCGAATCCCCGCGTTCCGCCGGATGTGGATTCAGCTCAGCCTGTCCAGCCTGGGTGACTGGATGGGTCTGCTGGCAACGACCGCACTGGTGACCCAGCTCCAGGAGAGCTTCTCCGGGCAGGCGTACGCCATCGGCTCGCTGCTGATCGTCCGGTTGATGCCGGCCCTGATCCTGGGCCCACTCGCCGGTGCCCTCGCCGACAGGCTGGACCGCCGGCTGACCATGGTCGTGACGGACGTCATGCGGTTCGGGCTGTTCATGTCGATCCCGATCATCGGAACGCTCGAGTGGCTGCTCATCGCCTCGTTCCTGGTGGAGGCGGTCACCCTGGTGTGGGCGCCGGCAAAGGACGCAAGCGTCCCGCACCTGGTCCCCAAGGAGCAGCTCGCAGCCGCCAACACCCTCAGCCTGATCATGACCTACGGCACGGCCCCGATCGCCGCGACGATCTTCACAATGCTTGCGACGATCTCACGGACGCTCGGCTCCAGCGTGTCGTTCTTCCATGACTCCTCGGTCGACCTCGCGTTGTACTTCAATGCGGCGACGTTCCTCGGCTCGGCAATCGTGATCTGGGGACTGAAGGGCATCGGACGGGCCGCGCGGCCGGAGACCGGCCCCGAGCCCGGGTTCCTGGCCTCCATCACCGAGGGATGGCGCTACGTCGGCCAGGACAAACTGGTCCGCGGACTCGTCGTGGGCATCCTGGGCGGGTTCGCCGGCGCCGGCTGCGTCATCGCCCTCGGCCGGCTCTACGTCGAGATCTTGGGCGGCGGCGACTCCGCGTACGGGGTGCTCTTCGGCGCGGTGTTCGTCGGCCTCGCCGCCGGCATGGCCGCCGGTCCCAGGCTGCTCGGCGACTACAGTCGGACTCGCCTGTTCGGCGTCTGCGTGACCGGGGCGGGTATCACCCTGGTGATCGTCGCGATCATCCCGAACCTGGTCATCGCCTGCATCCTCGTGGTCGCGGTGGGGGCGTTCGCCGGCGTGGCCTGGGTGACCGGATACACCCTGCTCCAAGCCGAGGTCTCCGACGAGCTGCGGGGGCGCACCTTCGCCCTGGTGCAGTCGCTGGTCCGCATCGACCTGCTGCTCGTGCTCGCCGCCGCGCCCGGGCTCGTTGGCCTCATCGGCTCGCACGAGATCCATCTGTGGGGCGACATCAACGTCCGCGCGGACGGCGTCACCGCGGTCCTGCTCGCCGGCGGGCTGCTCGCCGTCGCGGTCGGCCTGTTCGCCTATCGGCAGATGGACGACCCGACCGGAGCCGCGGTCTGGCCCGAGCTGTGGAACGCGCTGCGCGGCCGGCAGCCGGCGGCCGTACGTCCCCGCCACGCCGGCCTGTTCATCGCGATCGAGGGCGTCGATGGCGCCGGCAAGAGCACCCAGGTGGAGCTGCTGCGGACGTGGCTCGCCTCCTCCGGCCGGGAGGTGGTGGTGACCTCCGAATCCGGCGGCACCGCGCTGGGAGCGGGCCTGCGGGAACTGCTCCTCGACCCGACGGTACGGCTGCACGCCCGGACCGAGGCGCTGCTGACCGCGGCGGACCGCGCTGAACACGTCGCGCGGGTGATCGAACCCGCGCTGGCCCGGGGAGCGATCGTCATCACCGATCGTTACGTCGACTCGTTCATCGCCTTCCAGAGCGTGAGCCGGGCCATCGGCACCGACGAGCTGTCCGTCCTCGCCCAGTGGGCGACGCACCCGCTGCTTCCCGACGTCACGGTCCTGTTGGATCTGCCGGCAGAGATCGTCCTGCGCCGCATGCGGATGGCCGCGTATCCCGGTCCGCCGCCGGGGCCGCCGGACGGCCCGGCCGAGGCGGACGACGCCGGGAAGTTGACCTTCCATAGCCGGGTACGCGAGGCGTTCCGCCGGCTGGCGCAGAAGGAGCCCGATCGTTATCTTCCGCTCGACGCGACGCGGTCACCGGAGGAGATCCACGCCGAGATCCGCTCGTTCATGGCCAGCCGCATCGATCGGCTGGCCGTCCCGCTCGGTGTGCTCTGACCGATGCGCTCCGGACCGACGCGGCTTGGGGATGATGGCCCAGTGACGATCTGGGAGACGCTCGTCGGGCAGGACGCGGTGGTCGCGATGCTGAGCGCCGCGGCGTCCGCGGCGTCCGCGGCGTCCGCCGCGAGTGCCGGGCTCGCGAGTGGAGGCGGCGCGCCGGCCGCCGCCCGTGCCGGGATGACGCACTCGTGGCTGTTCACCGGACCCGCCGGGGCAGGTCACCAGGACGCGGCGCGTGCCTTCGCCGCAAGCCTCACCTGCGAGAACGAGCCGCCGGGCTGCGGCGAGTGCACCGGCTGCCACACCGTGCTCACCGACACGGCCACCGATCTGCGAACCGTGCAGCCGGAAGGGCTCTCGCTCGGCGTGAAGGACGTGCGCGCGCTGGTACGCGACGCTGCCAGCGCCCCGACGGCCGGCCGCTGGCGCATCCTGCTGATCACCGATGCGGACCGGCTCACCGAGGCCGCGGCGAACGCCCTGCTCAAGGCCCTCGAGGAGCCGGCGGATCGGGCGGTGTTCCTGCTCTGCGCCCCCTCCGTGGAGGACGTGCTGCCCACCATCCGTTCCCGCTGCCGGACGGTCGCGCTACGGCTGCCCTCGGCCGCGGACGTCCGCGACGCGCTGGTTCGCGAGGGAGTCGACGAGCAGGTCGCCGAGACGGCGGCGCGGGCTTCCCAGGGTCATCTGGCCCTGGCGCGCCGGCTCGCCACGGATGAGCGGGTCCGGGCCAACCGGGCGGCAGTGTTGCGTATCCCGGCCCGGCTCGGCCAGGTCGGTGGCTGCCTGGCCGCGGCGGCCGATCTGGTGAACGCGGCGAACGCCGACGCGGAGGCCGCGAATGCGGAACGCGACGAGGTGGAGACCGAGGCGCTGAAGACCGCACTCGGCGTCGGTGCCACGGCGGTCGGCGGGACGTCCAGGTCCGCGCGGGCCCCGAAGGCGGGGGCCAAGGGCCGGACGATGGTGGTGCGGGGTGCCGCGGGGGCGCTCAAGGAGCTGGAGCGGACCCAGAAGAGCCGAGGTCGCCGCACCGTCCTCGATGCACTGGACCGGGCCCTGGTGGACCTCGCGGGGCTGTACCGGGATGTCCTGGTCCAACAGCTCGGCGCCGGCGTCGACGCGATCCATCCTGATCATTGCGTCGAGGCCGCCGGCTACGCCGCGGCCTCCGCTCCGGAACAGACACTGCGCCGGCTGGAGGCCGTCCTCACGACCCGGGCGTCGCTGGCCAGGAATCCCGGCCTCGTCCCGCTGCTCGCGGTGGAGTCGCTCACCCTCGCACTACGCGACGCCTGACGACCCGCAATCCGCGACCGGCGACCGGCGACCGGCGACCGGCGACCGGCGGTGGGGACGAACCGGCGTAATGGCCTGTCTGGGCGGAAGGCCGGGCATATCCTGATCGCGACGCGGACATGCCGTTCGACCATGTCCGCCCGGGCGGGACCCGGCGGGCGGGCGCAGGGAGGTGACCGGTCGGATGCCGATGATGTGCGCGGTGGCGTTCTCCCCACGAGGCAAGCTCTACTATGCCGATCCTGGTTCCTGCAGCCCCCGGGTCGGCGACCGGGTGCTCGTCCCCAGCGAGGAGGGCCCCGAGGTCGCCACCTGCATGTGGGCGCCCCAGTGGGTCAGCGACGACATCGGCGACCTGCCGGTGCTCGTCGGGATGGCCGACGCGTCCGACATCCAGCGCGAGCAGGTCTCCCGGCGCCGGCGCGCCCGGGCGCGCGTCGCGGCCCGTCGCCTGGCCCGTGAGCATGACCTGCCGATAAAGATCGTCGGCGTCGACCACGTGATGGCCACCGGCGGCTACACGGTCTACTTCAGCGCGGAGGGCCGCGTCGACTTCCGTGAGCTGGTACGGGATCTCAACCGGACGCTGGCGGCACGGGTCCAGCTACGGCAACTGTCCGCCCGCGACAGCGCCCGGGTTCAAGGCGGGATCGGTTCCTGCGGCCGCGACCTGTGCTGCGCTACTTTTCTCAACGACTTCGAGCCGGTGAGCCTGCGGATGGCCAAGGAGCAGAACCTCGCCCTCAATCCGATGCGCATCAGCGGGGCATGCGGCCGGCTGATGTGCTGCCTGCGTTACGAACATCCCCTCTACGAGGAGTTCGCCGAAGCCGTGCCCGCGGTCGGAGACCGGGCGACGACCCCACACGGTGCGGGCCGGGTCGTGCGGCACGATGTTCCGCGCCAGCAGGTGGTCGTGGTTCTCGACGGCGGGGGCCGGACCTCGTGCGACCGCGCGGATGCCTGCGCCTCCCGGCAGGTCCACGACGCCGCTTACCCCGGCGGCCCAGCGGGATGCTCCCCCCCGGACAGCACCTCTACAGCCGGCGGGGAAACGACGGCCCGGCGGGGAGGACGTCACGGGTCGAAGCGGTAGCCCATCCCGCGCAGGGTCGTGACCAGCCGGCGCTGCGGTGGACGACCCTCGACCTTGGTTCGTACCCGCCGGACGTGCTCGGTGACGGTGGCGGGGTCCTGGAACCGCGTGCCCCACACCTGCTCGAGGAGTTCCTCCCGGCTGAAGACCCGCCGAGGATGCCGGGCGAGGAAGGCCAGCAGCTCGTACTCGCGCGCGGTCAGATCGATGCGCTCCCCGGCGACGGCGACCTCGCGGGCCCGCAGGTCGATGGAGACGTCTCCGTAGACGAGCGGGTCGCTGCCGTCCCCGGTGCGCTGCGGCGGCGGTTCCGCCGGCCGCCGGCGAAGCCGGGCACGCACCCTGGCCACCAGTTCTCGCAGCGAGTAGGGCTTCACGACGTAGTCGTCCGCGCCCAGCTCGAGGCCGACCACCCGGTCGACCTCCTCGGCCCGCCCGGTGAGCATGATCACCGGAACCTCGCTGGTCTGGCGGAGGCGGCTCAGGACGGCAAAGCCGTCCATCCTGGGCATCGCGACATCCAGCACCACCAGATCGATCTCGGTGGTCTGGAAGAGCCGAAGAGCGGCCTCGCCGTCCGCGGCCTCCAGCACCCGATAACCGAATCTCTCCAGACTGCGCGCAAGTGCTATGCGAGATGCCTCATCGTCCTCAGCGACGAGGAGCGAGGCTCCTCGCGTCGTCGCTGCTGGTGCAGCGTCTCCGGCCCCGGTCATGGTGCGAAACCCTACGCATCCTCACCGGAACCACTGCGACCGGGGGTGGTGATTTACGGTGTTGCAGCATCCAAAGCTAGCCAAATGTAACATAAAGCGAATAATTTGCCGACTCAGGGCCATTTTGGCGACATAGCGCATCCCTCGCCATGACAGCCTGAGACGGAGGCCTTCCAGAACGTGCCCGCCGCTGGTGGCGTCACCGTGGAGGGCTGGGATCCGGGGCGACGGCGGGCATCTCGGCCCGCGCACAACCACCGGACCACCGCCGGGTCGAGCCCGCCCACGCATCTGGCATACTCGACCCGGGCCAGTGTGATCCTGGCCGTTCGCCGGAGTAGCTCAGTGGCAGAGCAATCGCCTCGTAAGCGATAGGTCGCGGGTTCAATCCCCGCCTCCGGCTCGCTCCCCCTCCCACCAGGGCATGGCCCAGTTAACAGGGATCATGGTCTCACAGCTCACCGGTCCATGACCTGTCAACTTGCATCGCTCTGGGCTCGTCCCGTGGGTTCCTGAACCTGTCCCACCCCGCTTGGGACGTGGGACAGGTCGTTACGGATACCACAAACCGGACGGAGGGATCAGGCCGACCTGGGTTCGGCCTCTTGGTCGTGCCCGTCCACCTCCCCGGCCTCCGCCTCGCGCAGCCGCTTGATGGACGCCAGGATCTCCCGCTCAGCCTCCTTGCGGTCCACCCAGGAGGCGCCCTCCACCGACTTACCGGGCTCGAGGTCCTTGTAGACCTCGAAGAAGTGCTGGATCTCCAACCGGTCGAACTCCGGCAGGTGCCGCAGATCCCGCAGGTGCTCCTGCCGGACGTCGGCCACCGGCACGCAGAGAACCTTGTCGTCCGGGCCCTTCTCGTCGGTCATCTCGAACATGCCGATCGTCCGGCACCGCACCAGGCAGCCCGGGAACGTCGGCTCCTCCAGCAGGACGAGGGCGTCCAACGGATCACCGTCGCGCCCGAGGGTTCCCTCGATGAACCCGTAGTCCGACGGGTAGTGGGTGGAGGTGAACAGCATCCGGTCAAGCCGGATACGGCCGGTGTGGTGATCCATCTCGTACTTGTTGCGCTGCCCCTTGGGGATCTCGATGGTCACATCGAACTCAAGGTCCACTCCGCTCCCTGTCTCCTTCGTCTTCGCCCGGTCCGCACCGGGGCGATCGCCGTTTGTCACATGGTGCTCGTTCAAGCCGTGCCGTGCTCATGGCGCAGTACGTCGTGCTCGTGCCGTACGTCGTGCTCTGCCAGGCGGCGGATGTGCCCCGCCCGGGGCGCGGGCCACCCACTCTCCAGTGACCGCAACGAGGCATCACACCCACGACGGCGCACCTAGTGTCGCGGACGCCGCCTCCCACCCGAACCGCACCGTCGGCACCACCACGTTTCCACCGCCGGATCTCCCGGGCGCCGGAACCATGATGGCCACCGGCGACACGCCCGGTGGGGCGTTCTTCGTACCAGTGCCGCCCGCCGGCACGACACCTCTGGCATCCCGCCGCAAACCCTGGTGTCCCACTGCAAACCCTGGTGTCCTACCGCGGCGGGACACCGCCGGGCATGCCCGCGGCGACGGATCCGGGTTCACCCGGCGCGCCGTCGCCGACCGCCCGCTGGTTGCGTAGTGTCGGTTAGTGACGTCAGCCGCACCGGTCGCCCGGGTAGGGGGGCTCACCGCCCTGGCCGGCGCGCTGCTCGCCGGGTCCCTGTCCGTCGGTCCCACCACCGGGTCAGCCGCGGAGCTCGCCGGCAGCGGGTCCGACCGCGCGGGCACCGCGGTACTCGGCGGTCTCGATCCGGCCGCGCCGATCCCGCGGCCCGCGGCGGTGGCGGCCCGCCTCGCCGGTCCGCTGGGTGATCCCGTCCTGGCGCGGCCCGCGGCCTTCGTCGTCGACGCGCAGTCGGGTCGGGTGCTCCTTGACGTCCGGTCCCGCATCCCCGTGGCACCGGCCTCCACGTTGAAAACCGCGGTCGCCACCGCCGCGTTGACCACCTTCCCCGACGACCGGCTGCGGACCACGGTGGTCTACAGCCCGCCCGCGGGCGGGAACGCCCGCGCATCAGGCGGAACACTGTGGCTCGTCGGCGGCGGGGATCCGACCCTGACCGCCTCCACCGCGCCCGACGGCTATCCGGCCCTGGCCCGGCTGAGCGATCTCGCCGCTCAGGTCCGGGCCGCGGGTATCACCTCGGCGGCTCGGGTGATCGGCGACGGAGGGCTGTTCGTCGGTCCGGACCGGGCGCCGGGATGGCGCGACAACTACGTGACCGACGGGGACGTCGCCCCGGTCTCGGCGCTGGAGGTCGACGCCGGACGGTCGGCACCGGGAGCCGCCGGACCGCGCAGCCCCACCCCGGCCGCCGCCGCGACCACGGCCTTCGCCGCGGCGCTCACGACCGCCGGAATATCCGTCGGATCGGTGGCCACCGGCCCGGCGGACCCGGCCGCGCAGCGGGTCGCGGCGGTCTACAGCCCTCCGGTGCGGGTCTTGGTCGAACGCATGCTCACCCAGTCAGACAACGATCTCGCCGAGAGCCTGGGACGGCTCGTCGCCCACCGGCGGGGCCTGCCCGCCTCGTTCGCCGGCGCCACCCACGCGGTGAGGGGCGTCCTCGCCGAGGCAGGCATCCCCGTCGCCGGGATGGCACTGGCCGACGTGAGCGGCTTGTCCATCGCGAACCTGATCATGCCCATGACCCTTGTGGCCATCCTGCGCGCCGCCGTCCTCCCCGGTCGGCCGGCGCTGCGCACCGTTCTCACGGGGCTGCCGGTAGCCGGGTTTTCCGGTACGCTGGGTGACCGCTACACCACTGGCGACACCGCCATCGGAGCGGGCGATGTCCGGGCGAAGACCGGCACTCTGCACAACGTCAGCAGCCTCGCGGGCCAGCTCGTCGACGCGGACGGCAGGCTGCTCCTCTTCACGTTCCTCTCGCCCGCCGAAGAGGCGGGCGGCACCAAGGCCGCCCTCGACCGGGCCGCCGCGGCGCTCGCCGGCTGCGGATGCACCCCGGCCCGGTCGACGACCGCGGCAATCCCGCCGGCACCATCGCGCCCACCGGCAGCATCGCGCCCACCGGCCTAAGCGGGACCGTCGGCCCGAGCGGGACCGTCGGCGCCCCCCGGCGCGTCCCGTCCCGTTCTCGGCACGGTCCATGACCGGACGCGGACGACAGGCGAGCCCGGTACGCTCAGATTCGTGGACGCCGAGCTGGTCGACTGGGAACTCGCCGTGACGACGGCGAGAAAACTGGTTCGCCCCGGCCCGCAGATCTCGCGGGAGCAGGCCGGCGAGGTCGTCTCCGAGCTGCGGCAACTGGCCGTCGAGGCCGAGCGGCACGTCGAGGACTACACCCGGCTCACTCCCGCCGGGCCAGCCACCCCCATCACCGTGGTGGACCGGCCGGAGTGGGTCCGCTCCAACGTCGCCGGTCTGCGGGTGCTGACCTCCCCGTTGCTGGACAAACTGTCCGAACAGCAGCGCGGCAACCTCGCCGCGGCGGTCGGTCGGCGGGTCACGGGGGTCCAGATCGGCACAGCCCTGGCCTATCTGGCCGGCAAGGTGCTGGGCCAGTACGAGGTCTTCCTGCCGCCGGAGGAGTACCAGGCCGGGAGGGACGATCCGGGTCCGCTCAACGTGCCCGGGTCGCTCGGGGTGCCGGGGTCGGTCGGGCGCCTCAGCCTGGTCGCACCGAACATCGCGCACGCCGAGGCAGCCATGGGGGTCGTGCCGCGGGACTTCCGGATGTGGGTATGCCTGCACGAGCAGACCCATCGCAGTCAGTTCACCGCCGTGCCGTGGCTGCGGACCCACCTGGAGTCCGAGATCACCGCGTTCATTGAGGCCACGGACCTCGATCCGGACGTCCTCGCGGACCGCGTCCGCTCGGCGATGAGCGCGCTGCGCGGGGCGGTGTTCGACCGGGGAGCCGACAGCCCGAGCGTCGTGGAGGCGCTGCAGACCCCGGCCCAGCGAGCGGTTCTCGACCGCCTCCAGGCCATCATGACGTTGTTGGAGGGCCACGCCGACCAGGTGATGGACGCGGTGGGGCCGAAGATTGTACCCACCGTCGCCGACATCCGGACGAAGTTCGAGGGTCGCCGCGGCGGGGGATCGCCGATCGACCGGTTCGTCCGCCGGCTCCTCGGTCTCGATCTCAAGCTGCAGCAGTACCGCCAGGGGGGGGCGTTCGTGCGTGCGGTGGTCGCGCAGGCCGGGGTGACAGGCTTCAACACCGTCTGGGAGTCACCGGCGGCGCTGCCGACCCGCGCCGAGCTGGTCGATCCCACCGCCTGGATGCAACGGGTCCTGGGCAGCCGCCCGCCGACCTCGGCGTGAGCACCATGGTCGTCGGGGCCGCCATGGTCGCCGGGGTCGTCGGGGCCGCGGGGGTCGTCGGGGTCACCGCCTCCCCGGGCTGTTCCACGTCCGCCTTCCGGCCGACGTTGTGACCCCACCGATCGCTGGTGAGGACCACGCCGGCCATGCCGGCGACGTCCGACCGGGCGATCCGGCTCCGCGCACGGTTCACTCGTCGAGATCTCCCGCTCCCGCGGTCGCGGCAGTCAGGCTGGCGGTTCGCCGCGCGGTCACCGACCTGCCACCCGGCGGACTGGTGCTGGTCGCCTGCTCCGGCGGCCCGGACTCCCTGGCACTCGCCGCGGCCCTCGCGTTCGTCGCCCCCCGCCGCGCCCTGCGGGCCGGCATGGTCACGGTCGATCATGGCTGGGACGCCGGCTCACCCGAACGGGCGGAGCGCGTCGCCCGCCAGGGTCGGGCCCTCGGCCTGGATCCGGTGGAGGTCCTGACCGAGCACACTGCTCGCTCCGAGGGGATCGCCCGACAGGCACGGCGGGCCGCGATCGCGGCGGCCGCCGATCGGCTCGGCGCCCAAGCGGTGCTTCTCGGCCACACGCTGGACGACCAAGCCGAGACGGTGCTGCTGAGGCTCGCGCGGGGCGCGGGCGCCCGGTCCCTCGGGGGGATGTCGGCCGACGACGGCCTGCTTCGCCGGCCACTGCTCGGGATCCGCCGCGCGGACACCAGGGCCGCCTGCCTCGCCGAGGGGCTCGAGGTGTGGGACGACCCGACGAACCGGGACCCGGCGTTCACCCGGTCCCGGGTGCGTCACACGGTCCTGCCGGTGCTGGAGACGGAGCTCGGCCCGGGCATCGCCGAGTCGCTGGCGCGCAGTGCCGATCTGCTGCGGGCCGACGCGGACGCCCTGGACGCCATGGCCGCCGAGGTCTACGGCAAGGTCGTCATGGCTCATGGCCGGCCGTGCACCGGCGAGGTCGCCTTCGACGTCGCCGCACTGGCCGGGCTCACCGCGGCGCTCCGCGGTCGGCTGCTGCGCCGGGCGGCCATCGACGTCGGAGCGTCGGCCTCCGCGCTGCGCGCGGAGCACATCTGGGCGGTGGAGGAGCTGGTAACGCGGTGGCGCGGACAGAAGCCGGTACCGCTTCCCACCGGCGTGCTCGCCCGGCGATGGGAGAACAGGGTCACGCTGACCGGGCCGGTGGTTCCTCCACCATCGCCAGCCGGCCCCGCCGCCGGACAGCCGGATGCCGCCACCGCGCCACACATCGAGGAGGACGACCAGGTGAGTCAGACCGCGACGACGACCCCCGACGCCGGAGGCGCCCATGACGGCCTCCGGCACAGCCCCCATCCCGACATCGCCGAGGTCCTGGTCAGCTCGGACGAGATCGCCGCGAAGATCGTCGAGCTCGCGGCCAGAGTGGACGCCGACTACGCCGGCCGGGAGATCCTGCTCGTGGGCGTGCTCAAGGGCGCCGTCATGGTCATGGCGGACCTGTCCCGCGCGCTGACGGTCCCGCTGACCATGGAGTTCATGGCGGTCTCCTCGTACGGGTCGTCGACCTCCTCGTCCGGCGTGGTGCGCATCCTCAAGGATCTGGACCGGTCGATCGAGGGCCGGGACGTCCTGGTGGTCGAAGACATCATCGACTCCGGGCTGACCCTGTCCTGGCTGCTGAAGAACCTGCGCTCACGCGGCCCCGCCTCGCTCGAGGTCCTGGCGCTCTTCCGTAAGCCCGAAGCTGTCACCGTGGACGTAGATGTCCGATATGTCGGCTTCGATATTCCCGGCGCGTTCGTCGTCGGGTATGGTCTTGACTACTCGGAGTATTATCGAACCCTGCCGTTTGTCGGGACCCTCACACCCGCGGCGATCGAGCGGGGCGCCCCGGCCTGAACCTGCCGGCCTTCCGCCCGCTCGGATACGCCCTCGATCGCCGCATCCGCCACGAGCGAAACACCGAACACCATCAGACCGCCACGATCGGAACAGCGCGGGCCGCCGATCCGTTGGTCGGATGTACGCGCGGTGAGATGCGCGCACCGGCGGTACCCTCGGCACAAGGGAATCCCGATCGAGGGCAGCACACACGTCAGGAGGGTGGAGCGCTCGTGTCCGGTGCTCCAGACAGATGACTCCAAGAAGAATTTTCCGCGGCTGGGTGCCACTGCTGCTCCTGGTCCTGTTCGTGATCATTCTCACGACGGGTGTCCTCTCGGGTCCCAGTGAGTACGGCAAGCGAGACCTGAACTTCGTCCAGCAGCAGATCGACGAAGGCCAGGTGGCGAAGGCCAAGATCCAGGATTCGAAGCAGCTCATCCAGATCCAGACGAAGGACGGCCAGAAGTTCGAGTCGTCCTATGTCACCGAACAGGGTGTCGTCCTGGCGAACGAGCTCCGCAACAAGCGGGTCGCCTACGACGTCTCGGTCGACCGTGGAAACATCCTGGTCTCGCTCCTGCTGAACCTGCTGCCCGTACTGCTGGTCGTCCTTCTGCTGTTCTTCTTCATGAACCAGATGCAGGGCGGCGGTAACCGGGTCATGAACTTCGGCAAGTCCAAGGCGAAGCTGGTGAGCAAGGACACGCCGAAGACGACGTTCGCCGACGTGGCCGGTGCGGACGAGGCCATCGAGGAGCTCGAGGAGATCAAGGAGTTCCTCGAAAACCCGGGCAAGTTCCAGGCGATCGGAGCCAAGATCCCCAAGGGGGTCCTGCTCTACGGCCCGCCGGGAACCGGCAAGACGCTGCTGGCCCGGGCCGTCGCGGGTGAGGCCGGGGTGCCCTTCTACTCCATCTCGGGTTCCGACTTCGTCGAGATGTTCGTCGGTGTCGGCGCCAGCCGGGTCCGCGATCTGTTCGAACAGGCCAAGGCCAATGCGCCCGCCATCGTCTTCGTCGACGAGATCGACGCCGTGGGCCGCCACCGCGGAGCGGGACTCGGCGGTGGCCACGACGAGCGGGAGCAGACGCTCAACCAGCTCTTGGTCGAGATGGACGGGTTCGACGTCAAGGGCGGGGTCATCCTCATCGCCGCGACGAACCGGCCCGACATCCTCGACCCGGCCCTGCTGCGGCCCGGCCGCTTCGACCGGCAGATCGTCGTGGACCGGCCGGACCTGCTCGGCCGCGAGGCCATCCTGCGGGTGCACTCCAAGGGCAAGCCGATCGGCCCGGACGCCGACATGATGGTCATCGCCCGGCGGACCCCCGGGTTCACCGGTGCCGATCTCGCCAACGTACTGAACGAGGCGGCCCTGCTGGCCGCCCGCTCCAACCTGAAATTCATCTCGTCGGCGCTGCTCGAGGAGTCCATCGACCGCGTGATGGCGGGACCGGAGCGCAAGACCCGCGCGATGAGCGACAAGGAGAAGAAGCGCATCGCTTACCACGAGGGCGGCCACGCCCTGGTCGCGCACGCGCTGCCCAACTCCGACCCGGTGCACAAGGTGACCATCCTGCCCCGGGGGCGCGCGCTCGGGTACACGATGCAGCTTCCCCTGGAGGACAAGTACCTCTCGACCCGCTCGGAGATGCTCGACCGCCTCGCCGTCCTCCTCGGCGGGCGTACCGCCGAGGAGCTGGTGTTCCACGACCCGACCACGGGGGCGAGCGACGACATCGAGAAGGCCACCCAGATCTCGCGAGCAATGATCACCCAGTACGGGATGAGCGACAAGCTCGGCGCGATCAAGTTCGGCACCGAGAACAGCGAGGTCTTCCTCGGCAAGGAGGTCGGCCACCAACGCGACTACTCCGAGGAGGTCGCCAGTGAGATCGACATCGAGGTGCGCCGGCTGATCGAGGCCGCACACGACGAGGCCTGGGAGATCCTGGTGACCTACCGGGACGTCCTGGACAACCTCGTATTGCGGCTGATGGACACCGAGACGCTGAGTAAGGACGAGGTCGCCGAGGTCTTCGCGACGGTCCAGAAACGCCCCGTGCGTGGCATCTACACCGGGGTGGGGCGTCGCGTCCCCTCCGACCGGCCACCGGTGCAGACTCCGGCCGAGCTCGGCCTGCTGACGGCGGATGTCGCCGACCTGGTGAACGACCCGGGCCACGGTAATGGTGCCGCCGGACGCGGACCGGGCGGCAATGGAACCGGGGGCAACAGGGCCGGCGGTCACGGTCAGCCCGCCGGCGTGCCGGGGGCACCCGCGGGCTCGGGCCCCGGGGTCGACCCGTCCGGTCCGGGCGGGGGCGTACCGCACGGCACGGATGTCGGTGGTCCGGGTGGGAATGGCAGCCCCGGGGAGCACGGTTATCCCCAGGGCCAGGGCACGCCGGCGCCCCCCGGAGGCGAAGGTCCGGCCCATGACGGGCCGAGGATCGCCAACCCGTGGGCCCCGCCGAGCTGGCCGAGCGACGACGAGAGGAGACGCCGTTGACGTCTTATTCCGACGAGGCGTCCACTGCCGCGGGCGAACGACGAGGTGAATCATCTCCCGCGGCGGAGGCCCCAGGAATGGACGGTTTCGGCATCCCGGACCCCATCGCCGACGGCGACGGACCGGCTGTGTCAACCCCGGCGCCGGGCAATGGCAGGCCGCGGCAGGCCCGTCCCTTCGACCATGACCGAGTCGCACGCGCAGTTCGTGAGCTACTGATCGGGATCGGCGAGGACCCGGACCGCGAGGGTCTTCGCAAGACCCCGGACCGGGTCGCGCGGGCGTACCGGGAAGCCGTCGAGGGTCTTGGCCGGGATCCCTCCGAGGTCCTGACCACCGTCTTCGATGAGGGCCACGACGAGATGGTGCTGGTCCGTGACATCGATTTCTCGTCGCTGTGCGAACATCACCTGGTCGTGTTCTCCGGCAAGGCGCACGTCGCCTACATCCCCAACAGCAAGGGCCAGATCACGGGCCTGTCGAAGCTCGCCCGGCTGGTCGACCTCTACTCCCGTCGCCCGCAGGTCCAGGAACGGCTGACCTCGCAGATCGCGGACGCCCTCGTCGAGGTGCTCGACCCGCGCGGAGTGATGGTCGTCATTGAGGCGGAGCACCTGTGTATGTCGATGCGCGGTGTGCGCAAGCCCGGGGCCACCACGGTGACATCCGCGGTGCGTGGCCAGTTCCTCAGCACCGCTACCCGCAACGAGGGCATGTCGCTCATCCTGCACAGGTAGCTCCGGGTAGCAGGGATTACAGGCGGCAGGCCTGAATCCCGGAGACGAGGATGCCCCGGGCACCCAGCTCCCAGAGATCGTCCATCATGCGGTTGACCTCGGCGCGCAGCACCATCGCCCGCACCGCGACCCAGTCCTCGCGCTGCAACGGAGAGATCGTCGGGGACTCGTAGCCAGGTGTGATTTCGCATGCCTTGTCGAGCACGGCCGTCGGAACGTCGTAGTCCATCATCACGTACCGCCGGGCGACCAGAACCCCCTGGATCCGGCGCAGCAGACGCTCATGCGAAGGGGACAGATCGGCGCCCCTCTTGGCGATCACGATGGCCTCCGAGCGCAGGACCGGCTCGCCGAGCAGCTCCAGACCCGCGGCCTTGAGCGTACGGCCGGTCTCGACCACGTCGGCGACCGCGTCGGCGACGCCGAGCCGCACCGCCGTCTCGACCGCACCGTCCAAAGTCACGATGCCACCCGGGGTGACCCCCCGACCGGCAAGGTCGGCCCGGACCAGCGCGGGGAACGACGTCGCGATCCGCTTGCCGGCGAGCTCCGCGATGTCCGCGAGCGTCCCCTCCGGAGCGGCGTAACGAAACGTGGCGAACCCGTATCCAAGCGGAACGAGCTCCTCGGCGGCGGCATTGCTGTCGAGGAGGAGATCACGCCCGGTGATACCAAGATCGACCCGACCCGACCCGACGTAGACAGCGATATCCCGAGGGCGCAGGAAGAAGAACTCGATGTCGTTCTCGACGTCGGCGACCACCAGCTCGCTCCCCTCGCGCCGCGCGAGGTAGCCGGCATCGGAGAGCAACTGACCGGAGGCGGCCGACAACGCCCCCTTGTTCGGAACCGCGATACGAAGCATCGTCACTACTCAGCGTCTACGAGAAAGGACAGGGAATCGATCACAGATGGGAGTATACGTCGTCCAACGAAAGGCCTAGAGAAATCATCAGCAGCTGACTCCAGTAGAGTAACTGGGAGATCTCCTCGGCGGCCCTTCCCCGGCCTTCGTGCTCGGCCGCCATCCACGCTTCAGCGGCCTCCTCGACCAGTTTCTTGCCCAGATGGTGGACGCCCTGATCGAGCGCGGCGACAGTTCCCGAGCCGGGTGTCCGACGCCGCCATTTCTCGGCAAGCTCGACGAAGAGTTCGTCGAATGTTTTCAGGTTGGATACATTCGACGAATCGGATGCGCCGACGGATGGCACGGCGGGCCGATCGGCAGGGACCATGCTCGGCATGCTACCCGTCACCGGGCGGACGACCTCCGCCCCGCGGACCCGCGGCGCGGAGCGGCACACGACGACCACAGACACGCGCTCCGCGGCCAGCCGGCGAGCCGGTGCGACGGAGTCCCTCCACCGGCCGCCATGTTGCTGGTTGACTTGATGACTGTGCTTCCGCCCGCGATCGTCGCCACCGACCTGGACGGGACGCTGATCCGCAGCGACGGCACGGTGTCCGAACGCACCCGCGGGGCGCTGCGCCGGGTGGAACGCGCCGGGGCGACCGTGGTGTTCGTGACGGGACGACCCAGTCGGGTGATGGCCGGCGTCGTCGCCCAGACCGAGGTCTCTGGGCTCGCGATCTGCGCGAACGGCGCGCTGGTCTTCGATCTCGACTCCGGCGAGCCGGTCAGCCAGCGCTGCCTGGAGTCGGCCACGGCCCTGCGGCTGGCGGCGGCGATCCGCGCCACGGTTCCCGACGCGGTGTTCGCGGTCGAGAGCGGCGTGCGCTTCGGCCGGGAACCCGCCTTCGAGACGATGTGGCCCGATCCCGAGGAGATCGTCGCGGAGTTCTCGGAGCTGCTGGGCGTCCTGCCGGCGACGAAACTGCTTGTCCGGCGGGGCGGCGCTCCGTTTACGGAGGTGTACGACGCCATCGTCGAACTCGCCGGGATGGACGCCGTCGTCACAACCTCCAGCGCGGACCTTCTCGAGATCGCGGGACCGGGGGTGTCGAAGGCGGTGGCACTGGCTGAGCTCGCCGCCGGACGGGGGGTGGTCGCCGCCGACGTCATCGCGTTCGGAGATATGCCGAACGATCTACCGATGTTCGCTTGGGCCGGATACGCGGTCGCCGTCGCGAATGCCCATCCCGAAGTGCTGGCCGCCGCCGACGAGATCACCGTGTCGAATGATGAGGACGGGGTCGCGATCGTCCTGGAGCGTCTTTTCCCATAACCATGATGATCTTCTTGGGTATTCTGGTCCATCCCGATCCCGACCGGGCCGCATACCGGGCCGGGCACTCTTCGTGAATACCCTCCGGCCGGTTCCCGGCCGACGACGGGGATTCCCGGCGGACCGCGGCGTTGATGCCTGCCCGGCCGGATCCGGACGCGGCAGCGCCTCCCGGTCTCGCGCTCTCGCAGTGTCTGCATGCGCAGCGTCATCCGAGCATGCCGCCCCGACACCCGAGCATGCCGCCCCGACATCCGTCGCACAGACGGGCCAGGATAGGGGCATGGCAACCCTCGTCCAGAACTCGGCCTCATCCGGGCTACCGGCTCACGAGATCGACGGCGAGTTCCTCGCGCTGCCGCGCACCGCACTCGCCGACGCGGCTCTGCAGACCGCACGTGATCTCGGCGCGACGCACGCCGACATCCGCATCGAACGGCTCAAGGACTCCTCGCTGTCGTTCCGCGACGCCTCGCTGGAAAGTCGCCATGAAGGCGCGACGCTGGGTTTGGCTGTCCGGGTGGTACACGGCGGCACCTGGGGTTTCGCCGCCGGCGTCGACCTGACGACGGACGAGGCGGCGCGGCTGGCCCGCGAGGCCGTCGCGATGGCCCAGGTCGCCGCCCCGCTCAACTCCGAACCGGTCGAACTCGCCCCGGAACCGACCCACACCGACGCGGTCTGGGTCTCGGCCTACGCGACCGACCCGTTCGCGGTCGACGCCCGGGACCGGGTCGAACGGGTCGGCGGCCTGTGTCGGACGCTGTTCGCGGCGCACGATGTCGACCATGTCGACGGCCGGTTCAGCGCGGTGATGGAGAACAAGTACTACGCCGACCTGACCGGGACCACGACGACACAGCAGCGGGTGCGGGTGATCTGCCAGATCGAGGCGACCCGGGTCGATCCCGCGGGCGGCTTCGAGTCGATGCGCACGATCGCCCCGCCCGTCGGTCGCGGCTGGGAGTGGCTGGTGGCGGGCCCCGCGGCCGGCTGCTGGGACTGGGAGAGCGAGATCGACCTGATCCCAGGTCTGCTCGCCGAGAAGTCCGGGGCCTCCTCGGTCGAACCAGGGCCGTACGACCTGGTCATCGACCCGTCGAACCTGTGGCTGACGATCCACGAGTCGATCGGGCACGCCACCGAGCTCGACCGGGCGCTCGGCTACGAGGCCGCCTACGCCGGTACCTCCTTCGTCACCCTCGACCAGCTGGGCACGCTGCGGTACGGCTCCCCGGCGATGACCGTCACCGGGGACCGCACGGCCCTGCACGGGCTCGCGACCATCGGCTACGACGACGAGGGCGTGCAGACCCGCCGGTTCGACATCGTCCGCGACGGCCAGTTCGTCGGGTATCAGCTCGACCGGGCGATGGCGGCCCGCAATGCCGCCGTGCTCGGTGTCGACCGCTCCAACGGCTGCGCGTTCGCCGACTCCCCCGCCCATGTGCCGATCCAGCGGATGGCGAACGTCTCCCTGCTCCCGGCGCCCGGCGGCCCGTCGACCGAGGAGCTGATCAGCCGGGTCGACCGCGGCATCTACGTCGTCGGGGACAAGAGCTGGTCGATCGACATGCAGCGGTACAACTTCCAGTTCACCGGCCAGCGGTTCTACGAGATCCGCTCTGGTCGCATCGTCGGCCAGCTCCGCGACGTCGCCTACCAGGCGACGACGACCGACTTCTGGGGGTCCCTGGAGGCCGTGGGAGGCCCCGAGACCTACGTGCTGGGCGGTGCGTTCAACTGCGGCAAGGGCCAACCCGGCCAGGTCGCGGCCGTCAGCCACGGCTGCCCGTCGGCTCTGTTCCGCGGCACCAACATCCTCAATGCTCGCCGAGAGGCCGGTCGATGAGCCGGCCGGCCGGACCGGAACCAGTCTCAGCCGACGGAGGAAGCATGGTGCGCGAGGCCGCCCACGAGATCGTCGAACGCGCCCTGGGCCTGTCGAAGGCGGACGGCTGCGTAGTGATCGCCACCGAGTCCAGTGCGGTGAACCTGCGCTGGGCCAACAACACGTTGACGACCAACGGCGCCAGCCGGGACCGGTCGATCACCGTTATCAGCGTCATCGGCCGCTCGTTCGGGGTGCGGACGGCCTCCACCATCGACTCCCCCGGTCCCGGCGGCCGCCCCACCGCGCGTCCCACCGATCTGCCGCATCCCACCGATGCCGACGGCCTCGCGGAGCTCGTCCGCGCCGCCGAGGACGCGGCCCGGGACGCCGAGGATGCCGAGGACTACACGGACCTGCTCGGGCTGGACACAACGGCCGTCGGCGCGGGTGCGGGGTCGGCGGGCGGCGCGGCCGAGGCCTTCACCGATCCGGCCGCCCGAACCAGCACCACGGTGTTCGCCTCCTTCGCCCGGGACCTCGCGGAGGCGTTCGCCGCGGCGCGGGCGGGCGGGCGGCGGTTGTTCGGCTTCGCCGAGCACAATCTGACCACCACGTGGCTCGGGACGTCGACGGGGCTACGGCTGCGGTACAGCCAGCCGACCGGCAGCGTGGAGTGGAACGCCAAGAGCGGCGTTCCCGGTGGCTCGGTCTGGCACGGCCAGTCGACCCGTGACTTCACCG
>NZ_CDWWEW010000004.1:0-8146 GCF_977966315.1 Frankia sp. CeRuru1 | reverse complement strand
GACTTCACCGACGTCGACGTCGCGGATACCGACGCGGCGCTGCGCGACCGGCTGGCCTGGTGCGAACGGTCGCTGGAACTGCCGGCCGGCCGGTACGAGACGCTGCTGCCGCCCTCCGCGGTGGCAGATCTGATGATCTACATGTACTGGACGGCTGCCGGTCGGGACGCGGCCGAGGGCCGGACGGTCTTCAGCCGGGCCGGCGGCGGCACGCGTCTCGGCGAGGCGATCGGACCGGCGGGGCTGCGGCTGGCCAGCGATCCGCACGACCCGGAACTCGCGACGACCCCCTTCGTGACCACGCAGTCCTCCTCGTCGATGTCCAGTGTCTTCGACAACGGGCTGGCGCTGAGGCCCACCGACTGGATCTCGGACGGCACCCTCGCCGCCCTCGTGGAGACCCGCGCGTCCGCCCGTGCCACCGGGGTCCCGACCACCCCGATGATCGACAATCTGATCCTGGACGGCGGAGGCTCCGCGTCGCTGCAGAAGATGATCGCCTCGACGAAACGCGGGCTCCTGCTCACCAGCCTGTGGTATATTCGCGAAGTCGATCCCGAGGTGCTCCTGCTCACCGGCCTCACCCGGGACGGGGTCTACCTGGTGGAGAACGGTGAGGTCACCGGGGCCGTCAACAATTTCCGCTTCAACGAGTCACCGGTCGACCTGCTCGGCCGCCTGGCCGAGATCGGCGCCACCACCCGCACCATGGCGCGGGAATGGGCGGACTGGTTCACGCTCACCCGCATGCCCGCGGTACGGATCCCCGACTTCAACATGTCCTCGGTCAGCCCGGCGAACTGACCGCCGGGCCTTCCGGGGACGGACGCGGATGCTCTCGTACCTGGTCACCCCGCCGCCGGGCCGACGGGGTTCTCACATCCTGGACGGTTAGGACGTCAGCAGGTTCGCGTGATCCTCCCACCAGCTGTAGAGGCTCGACAGGCTGGCACCCTCCTTGGACACCGCGACCTTGTCGTCGTCGAAGCCCCAGGCGATCCGGTAGTCACCGTTGCTGAGACGGATGCAGACAAGCGGTCCGCGTTCGTCGCCGTTGTGGTTCCACCGGCTGGACCCCTCCTCCCCGGAGCGGCATCGGCCGGTCCCGTCCACGTGGGACCGCTGCCCGGCGAAATAGTCGTTATAGGCGCTCCGGGTGGAGAATTTTCGCAGATAGACCAACGTGGTGTCGGTTGCCGTCTTGCAGGAGAGCGCTGCGATCGCGTCGTATTTCGATTCCAGGTCGGCGCGCCCCCTGCACGTCGAACGATTGAGAACGGAAGCCTTGAGAAGATCGTAGAGGATTTCCTGGCTCGCCGTGAACCGTGGGACGGTTGACGGGCTGGCCACAGGCGGGTCCGGTGGATCTGATTCCGCCACGGTCGTCGACGGTACGATGGCGGGAGTCGGGGACGGCGCGGCGCTCGGCGTCGCGGTCGCGGTCGCGGTCGCGGTCGCGGTCGCGGTGACCATGGCTGGCGCTGTTCGCGGCGACGCGGGGCTGGTCGTCGGCGTGCGGAGGGTCGGATGAGCCGGCGGGATCCGGGGGGCAACGGTCGCCGGTCCGCCCGCCGAAATCGCCGTCAGGCGCCAGGCGCCGACCATGGCCCCGGATGCCAGCAGGAGGACGGTGAGGACGACCGCGGGAACGACCAGGCTCCGGCCCCGTCGTAGGCCTCGCGCATCCGTTGGCCGACCGGGTGCGCGGTCGCCTTCAGGAACCTTGTGGTGCACGATGGTTGGCGACTCGCTCGTGTCCTTCGCTCTCGGCGCGCCCTGGCTGCCGTCGGACGCCGTTCTCAGGGAACCCTCCGGATCGCTGAGACCGGTGTCGTCCAAGGGAACGGAGGATGCCGGTGAGACCCCCAGCGCGCTGGTCCCGACGTTGCGGCCAAGAGCGTCAAGCTCCTCGACGATCTCTGTGACGGAAGGTCGCCGCTCCAGATCGAGGGCCATCATCCGTCGGATCAGGCTCCGCAGCTCCGGCGGGATGTTCACCGGCAGCTCGGGCACGTTCCCGGCAAGTATGCGCCGAAATATGGTCGCCGGCCCGTCACCGGGACGGGGCGCGAAGGGCGCGACACCCGCGAGCAGGGTGTGCAGGGTGGACCCGAAGGCGTAGACATCCGCAGCGGTTCCGTACTGGCCGCCGTTCAGGACCTCTGGCGCGCAGTGGATGGGAGTATAAGCGGCAAGGCTTGCGGACGCACCCGGATCGGCCATGATGGCGGCCGTACCGAAGTCGCTGAGAACGATATGCCCGTCCGGGGTGACGAGCAGGTTGCTGGGCTTGATGTCCCGGTGGATTATGCCGGCGCCGTGCGCGGCGACAAGCGCCCGGGCCAGCCGCGTGCCGACACCGATGGCCTCCGGCACGGACAGCGCGCCGCCGTCCCGGATCCGCTCGGCCAGGGAGCCATCGCGGAGGTACTGCATGACGATGAACGGTCTTCCGTCAGCCGTCGTGCCTGCTCCGAAGACGCTCACGACCTCCGGAAGATGGGACAGCCTGCCAACCGCCTGGCATTCACGGCTGAAACGGCGGGCGGCGTCGCCGCCTCCCAGGGCAGCATTGATAATCTTGATTACCACGGTTCTGGCGAAAAGATTCTGATGGGCAGTGTAGATAACGCTGAAACCACCGAGCGCGATCAGCTTGAAATCCCGATAGCCGGCGATTACCGGCTCAGGGGCCGTGCCGCCATCGGCCGGTACCCGACCAGCCTCCACCTTCTCATTCCCCCGTTTACACCGATCCCTGTTCAGGTCGGCGTCGCCACCTCAACTTTTATAAATCCCAAGACGCGGCTGTGCCGGATGGCTGACGACATCCCAGGCGCGGATCATCTTCCGCCCAAGCCGGATCATAACAGTCCCGCCACCGGCATTCGGGGCATCACGTGGATTGGATCGTGGTGACGGGACCGCCAGGCACATCCGGCCCGCACCCAGTAGGCCATCGCGTTCACGATCTCCCGCTGTTCGTGCACCGGCGGCCGGAGCCGCGAACGGCGGTAACCGACCGCAGACAGACCACAGACGATCTCGCGGTCCGCTGGTCCGCTGGTCCGCTGGCCAGGTGGCCAGGTGGCCAGGTGGTCCGGGACTCGCGGATCGGGGACTCGCGAGTCCCGGACCGTCAGAGGTAGGCCCCGCGGCCGAACGTCTCGCTGCCGGGCTGCTGCCCGCTCGGCAAGGCCCGCCGGCGCATCTCCTCGAGCTGAGCCTTGGCGGCCATCTGTTGGGCGAACAACGCGGTCTGCAGGCCGTGGAACAGACCCTCGAGCCAGCCGACCAGCTGTGCCTGGGCGATCCGCAGCTCGGCATCTGACGGCGTGCGCTCCTCGTCGAACGGCAGCGACAGCCGATCGAGTTCCGAGCGCAGGTCCGGGGCAAGCCCGTCGGAGAGCTCCTGGATGGAGCTGCGGTGGATCTCGCGCAGCCGGACTCGGCTCGCGTCGTCCAGCGGGGCGGCCCGGACCTCCTCCAGCAGCTGTTTGATCATAGTGCCGATGCGCATCACCTTGTCGGGCTGGGAGACCAGCGCGGCGATGGGGTTGCCGCCGTCCGGGTCCTCCGCAGCCTGCAGCGCCTGGTCACCGTCTGGGGCCAGCGGCCGCACCGGTCGGTTGACTACCCCCGAGTTCGCGGTCTCGTGCAGCGCGCCGTCAGGCCCGACGACCACGACGCGGGGTTCCGGTTGATCCGTCATGCCCCCTATCCTGCCCCGTGATCCGCCTCTCACGGCACTGGCTTCGCCTCCACGGTCACGCCGAGTGTCACCCATCGAGGGTCATTCCGGGATCGTGAGTACTACCTTTCCGACATGTCCGAAATCAGCCACATGCTGGTGTGCCCGCGCGACCTCGGTGATCGGCAACACCCGATCGACGACCGGCCGGATCGCCCCCGCCTCGATCGCCGGCCAGAAGTCGCCGCGGACACCGGCCACGATGTCGGCCTTCTCCTCGACCGGCCGCCCGCGCAGCGACGCGGCGTGGACCGCCGCCCGCTTGGTGAGCAGGGCGCCGAGGTTGAGCTCCCCTTTCACCCCGCCCTGCAGGCCGATGACTACCAGACGGCCTCCCACGGCCAACACGGCGACGTTGCGGGCGAGATACACCGCGCCCATGTTGTCGAGGATGACGTCCGCCCCGTGGCCGTTGGTAGTCTCGCGGATCCTGGCAACGAAGTCGTCGTCGCGGTAAGAGACCGCGAGGTGGGCGCCGAGCCCCCGCACCCTGGCCAGTTTGGCCGCAGTGCCGGCGGTGGTCGCGACCAGCGCGTTCGGACGTAGCGCGCGGACCGCCTGGATCGCGAAGGTCCCGATGCCGGACGCCCCGCCGTGCACGAGGAAGACCTCATGGTCGCGCAGACCGGCGATGCCGAAGACCGTGGAGTACACCGTGCAGGCCACCTCGGGCAGAGCGGCCGCCGTGATGAGGTCGACCCCGGCCGGGACCGGCAGCACCTGGCCGACCGGCACGTTCACCCGACTCGCGTAGCCGCCCCCGCTGAGCAACGCGCACACCTCGGCCCCGACCTCGACCCGGTCCACGCCGACGCCGAGAGCCGCCACCCGCCCGGAGCACTCCATCCCGATGATCTCAGAGGCGCCGGGCGGCGGCGGGTAGAAACCTTGCCGCTGGAGCAGGTCCGCGCGGTTCACCGCCGTCGCGACCACCTCCAGGGTGACCTCGCCGGGCCCCGGGGCAGGAGGGTCAGCCACCGTCGACCACGTCATGACCTCGGGCCCACCGGGCGCTTTCACCGTCACAGCATGCACCCGTCACACGCTACGGCTCCTCGGCACGCGACGCCGCGGCATCATCCGGCGTGCGGGCATGGTCAGGCCACGGCCGTACAGATGTTCCGGTGGGGTGGACGACGCCGGCTCGGGCCTCAGACCGGCTCGGGCTCCGGTTGGGGTGAGCCGGGAGCCGGCTCGGTATACGGCGAGGGCTCGTGCGGAGCCGGCGGCAGGTCAGGAGCGTCGGGCAGGAGCGGGCCTGGATCATCCGGGATCGGGGCGTCCGGATCGAGCGGGGGCGGGGGACTCGGGCGATGGGGACGGACGGCCTCGGGCATCGCGACAGACAGGGTAAACAGACCAGACCGGGTAGACAGGATAGACAGGACAGACACAGATTTCGCCGTACCCGGCGGGCGTCGCGGCGGAAACATCTTCCTAGCATCCCATGTCGGCCGCTCGACCCTCGCCGCGGCCTGATCGCCGGCCATCCCGCTGGACCGGCGTCGCGCATCCGTGCGCCGCCCCGTCCTCGCGACCGTCCCGCCCGGATCTCGGTTCATCGGCTCGCACCTCCGGCCCTATGCCGTCAAGTCCTATGCCCCTATGTCCTATAATGTGGCTGCCTCGGCCGGTCCGAGACGGGTTTGTCCCCGTGGCCGATGTCAGCGCGCACCAGGACCATCACCATGTGTGGCCAGCCCGACATCATCGGACCGAGGGTAAAGCCACTGCTTCGAGCGTATTAACAGTGACCGCCCCACTCGACATCCAGCTACCACGACGCATACCCGATCGAGTCGCTACCGTCATATGCACATCGCCCTGAACTCATGGTTCTCTGCAACCAGTGACAGACGACCACAGCATCGGCTGTCCGGCCGGCGCCGCGGACGCGCCGGCCTCGACGGGCCCGGGGAGCGTGCCAGTGGAAGCGGTCGCGGCCGACGACGAGCCCGAACATCCCCATACCCAGGCGGAGTTTCATGCCTTCTTCGAGAGACATCACCGCGAGCTGAGCCGGTTTGCGTATCTCCTGACTGGCGATCACGACGTCGCGGACGACATCACCGCGGACGCTCTGACGGCCGCCTGGTCCGCATGGGACCGGGTCCGCTCCGCAGACCTTCCACTGGCGTATGTCCGGCGGATCGTCGCCAACCTGGCGGCCGACCGGGTCCGGAAGGTCGTCCGCGAGCGACGCGGGCTGCTCTTCCTTGGTCAGCGGGCCGACCAGTCGGCGCGGATACCCGATCTCCCCGCGGTCATGGATCTGCGCTCCGCGCTGATGACACTGCCGCCGGGCAAACGTGCGTGTGTCGTGCTCCGCTACGCCTTCGACCTGTCGGAGATCGAGACGGCTCGCACGCTGGGTATCTCCGTCGGCACGGTGAAGAGCCAGACCGCCAAGGGAGTCGCCGAACTGGAGCGGATTCTCCAGAACACCGAGCTACCGCCGGCCGGTGCCGCGGAGGTGGCGAGGCCACAGGTAGCGTCCGGTCAGTCGGGCACGTCACGCGGCGCCACATCCCGATCGGGCAGTTCCCGGGTGAATGGGTCCCGATCGGGCTCGGGTCGCCTGGGACGGCGGCGGGACAGTGGTCAGTCCGGCAAACCGGCGGGTCCGAGCCGGTCGGCGTTCGCCTGCCTCGGCCGCGTCAAGCTATGGCCCTGGTGGCAACAGCGAGTCGGCGAGGCATAGATGACGCAGAAGGCGCCCGGGATTCCAGGGGCCCGATCATGATGCGCAGGGTGGCGCGGCAGCGCGGCGCGGCGGGCCTCCGGCCGATTGCCGTCCCTCCGCTCCGGGGACGGGTGACCGCATGACTAACGACCACGGAACAGGCGACCGTGGAACCAACAGCTCGAGCGCGGATGGTCGAGGGTCAGCCGATCGCGTCGGCGAGTTCCGCGGCGGCGACGGTCATGGCGGCAATCTGGGGGAGCTCCCGTTCCCCGACCGACTCCGCGGCATGCTGAGCGCCGAGATGGGCCGGCACCGCCCCGACTCCGATCGCATCCGCAGACGTGTCGCGGCGGCAGTCGATGCTCCCCTGAGCGGCACGATCATCCGCCCCCTCGGCCCGAGCGGACCTGTCGGCCCGAGCGGTCCACTCAGCGCGAACGGACCACTCAGACCGCCTGGTTCGATCGGCTCCAACACCCGGACCGAGGATGGCCGGATCATCACCCGGCAGCACCGCCTGGGCCGTACCGTCACGAAGGCCCCATCGAGCCGACGGCGCCGATCCAGCCGGTCTACCAGCCCCGACCGGCTCCCCCGGTCCCACAACTGGCCCCGTTCCCGGCGGCGCTCGGTTGCCCGACGCGGCACGATCGCGGGGGCGCTACTCGCCATCGTGAGCATCACGGCCCTGACGGCCCTGGCCCTGCTGGGGCCGTCGGGATCGAACTCCCCGGCTCCGCCCACGACGACCGTCACGGCGAAGCCGCGGCCGTCCGCCACGCCGGTCACGACGTCTCCGGTCACGACGTCTCCGGTCACGACGTCTCCGGTCACGACGTCTCCGGTCACGACGTCTCCGGTCGTGCGGACGCCGGCCGCGTCGCCCCAGGCCACCACGGTGCTCCCACCGGAACCGGCCAGGTCGAGCCCCGCCGGAACATCCGGGGGCAGCGCCGCCGTCCCGGACGCGACGAGCGACGCGAGCGCCGCACGGAGGTCCGCCGGCCCGGACCCGGCGGACCCGGGGTCCGCGAGCGGTGGTGGCGGCGCACCGTCACCGTCCGCGGGACCGTCCGCGAACCATGGTGACAGCGGATCCTCCCTGCCCGGCGGAACGTTCGCGGGCATCGGCGGCGGGATCTACACCAGCACCGTCGCCCCCTTCCCCAGTGGGTCACAGGTGCGGCTTCCGGGCCCCGGAACTCTCGACTGGGTGCTGTTCGGGGGCTCGTGGAACGGTGTGCAGAACCGGGCCGCCATTGTGATGCCGCTGATCGACACCGGCACCCTGCTGGGCACGTCCGTGCCGTCATCCTCCGGATTCGACTGGACGGAGGGCACGCCGGTCGCGACCGGCGTGGACGACACCGACCGGCTGTCCCTGCAGGGCTCGGCCCGGCTGACGGTCTTCGTCTCGCAGTCTCCGCTCACCCTGGACGTCCTCCTCGGATCCGGTTCCGGGCGGGTACAGATCATCGTCACCTCCATCGGCGGCACGCAGACCTTCACCCAGACCCTGCCTTCACCGATCGCCGATGGCTCGGCCGATGGCGTGGTGAGCATCGGGCTGCCGGCCGGAATCGGCACGACGTCGATCACCATCTCCAGCGGGGGCACGCCGGGTTGGACACTGGCGGCCGCAGTCCTGCGCTGACGGCGTGGGTCTGCGCCGGTTACGTGGGTCTGCACGTGACCATGCGGAACCATGG